>NZ_JAGUUD010000001.1:0-242967 GCF_020177535.1 Paraburkholderia sp. XV
ACCATGCCTCACTTACGCGCGTAACGTCGAGAACGGCCTACGCGAGCCGCTTACGTCGCAACGGGTGATTGGCCGGAACGAAGTCATCGAGCCTGGACATCGTGAACATCGATTCTGTGTAGCCGTCCGCTCCGCGCATCGCTTCAGTCTCAGTGTTGTTCGATTCTTCATCTCAACGTTTACCCCTCCCGCGCGGATGACGTGCGCGGGAGGTATTTCAACAGCCTGCTAGGGAGAGAGCCGCATACCGCCATGACCGCGAAGAGCAATGCCCGTACCGCGGCGGCCCGAGCCCCGCAATGTATCGGTCCGGATGACGTCGCGCGGCTTGTGCGCCGCGGGCCGCACGCCGCGCGGCACGGGGCTTGCGCGACGCTAGTGCCGAACAGGAACGTCAACTTTTCAGGAGATTCCGATCATGCGACAACCAGCGAAAACGGTCCTCATGGCCGCCTTGCTCGCAGCGCTGGCGGGTAGTGTCTATGCACAGACGGGCAGTGCAGGCGGTGCAACGGGTTCCGGCGGCGCCGGCGGCACCGGCGCGGAAACGGGCACTGCTGGCGCGCAAGGAAGCGCGAATGGCCCTGCGGGGATGAACAGCCCTGGCGACAGCGATTCCGGCTATGGATCACCCGGCAACGCCAGTACAGGCCGCGGCATGGGTTCCAGCCCGTCGAATTCGACCCGCATGGGCCATTCGAACAGCGACAACTATAACCGGCAGAAAAACGGGACGGGCACCGCAGGCCAGGGTGGCCAGTAGCCGTGCAGGTGTGGAGGCTTGCGGATCGTCGACACGAGGGTGTGTCCGCCGGGCAACCGGAGTCGGGCACAGGAACGTCACATGCATGCCCCGCTGTACCAATTTATCCGGGAGATTCGTCATGGCCACGTCCGGCGCAAAAAATCCGTCGATCCGCAAATTTATCGACGTGCAAAAGGCGCTCAAGGGCGCCTCCTATCCGGCTTCCAAAGAGGACCTGCTGAAGGTAGCGAAGCAGAACGGCGCCGACGGGGATGCGATGGAAGCGCTGGCGGCCATGGCCGACGATGAATACGCAAATCCCGCCCAGGTGTCGAAGGCGGTTGGCAACGAAGGCTGAAATCCAGCACTCGCCCGCCTGGTTCGTCCTAGCTCGCGGAACAGCACGCCGCCCGAAACGGCGGCCAGGGCGTTGCGTTGTGTCGGGACGCCCATATCATGACCGACGTCAAGCGACCCGCGCCGCCTTTTCCGCCCCAGCAGCAGGACGTTTCCGGCCACACTGCGCCGTTGCGGCCGCAGCCCGATCACGAAGAAAACAGCTATGCGGGTAGCGGCGGGCTTGCGGACAAAGCCGCCATCATCACAGGGGGCGACAGCGGCATCGGGCGGGCCGTCGCCATTGCCTTCGCGCGCGAGGGTGCCGACGTTCTCATCGCCTATCTCGACGAAGACGACGATGCCGAAGCGACGAAGCGCTGGATCGAAAAGGCGGGACGGCGGGCCGTTCTGCTGCGTGGCGACATCACGCAGTCGGGGCATTGCGACAGGATCGTCGAGACGGCACTGAAGGAGTTCGGAGAGCTGGACGTCCTCGTCAACAATGCCGCCTGCCAGATGACGCACGACGCGCTCGACGATATCAGCGACGAGGAATGGGACCGCACGTTCGACATCAACATCGGCGCGATGTTCAGGGTTACCCGCGCTGCCGTCCGGCATATGAAGTCCGGCGGTTCAATCATCAACACCACGTCCATCAATGCGGACAAGCCGAATCCGGGGCTGCTCGCTTACGCGACGACGAAACGCGCGATCCAGAACTTTACGGCCGGCCTTGCCCAGTTGCTCGCCGCAAAGGGCATCCGCGCAAACTGCGTCGCGCCAGGGCCGATCTGGACACCGCTGATCCCCTCGACGATGCCGCAGGACAAGGTCGAACATTTCGGTGAACAGGTTCCGATGAAACGACCGGGGCAGCCTGCGGAACTCGCGCCCGCCTATGTCATGCTGGCCTCTGACGAGGCGAGCTATATCTCAGGCGCGACGATCGCAGTCACGGGCGGGGCGCCGATTCTTTGAAGATGCCTGGCAAGCGGCAACCGCGACGCTCTTCTTCCCTTCAGATGCCGCGCAAAGTTCCGAATAAAGCTCGACATATTCGTCTACCATTCGCGAGACAGTGAAGCGTGATTCGAACGCGCGGCGGCAATCGCAACGATCGATCGCGCCGATCCGGTCAACAGCAGCGACTGCACCGTCCACATCATCGACGAGCCAGCCATTCACGCCGTCTTCGATGATTTCGGTCATTGCGCCCCGCCGGAATGCGATGACGGGCGTGCCGCACGCCATTGCTTCGATCGCGACCAGGCCAAAGGGCTCCTCCCATTCAATAGGAAGTAGCAAGGCCCGCGCCCGGGAGAGCAGACGGCTGCGCGCCTGTCCGCCCGTCTCACCGAGAAACTCGGCAAACGTCGCGTTTTGCTCCAGCAACGGCGTGAGACTGTTCCGGAAGTATTCCCGCTCTCCCGGGTGGACCACGCCGGCGATCTTGAGTTGCATGCGTGCCCGACGTGCAATTTCAACGGCGAGATCGGGTCGCTTGCCTGGCATGAGCCTGCCGAGAAACAGCAGATAGTCGTGCGGAGAAACCTCAAAAGGCAGTGCATCGGCTGGAATGCCGTGATAAATGGTCCTGACCCAGTTGGCCCACGGTATTGGCTTGCGCTGACTCTCGGAAATGGAAACGAGCGGCGCCCCGGCGAACTCACGTAACAGGGGACCATGGTCGTGAGGCAGCATCAGCGCATGCATTGTCGTGACGTGGGCGCACCGAAGGCGCTGCATGACCGGCAAGTGTATCGGCTCGCCGTGAAAGTGCAGCACATCGAAGTCGTGTGCATGCCGCGCGACCTGTTCGAGTTGACGAATGTGATGGCATGACGTATCCCATGCGCACGGATCCCGCCAAAGGGCCCCGTCGCACGCGGCAATCAAGGCAGCGGACGTGCGCGAATCGCCGCTCGCAAACAGCGTGACATCGTGCCCGCGTTGCACGAGTGCTTCCGTCAGGTAATGGACGATGCGCTCGGTGGCGCCGTAAGCAACAGGCGGAACGCATTCGTATAGTGGCGCGATCTGGGCTATGCGCATCTCGCCTCTTCAACTGTCATGGTGGCGGTTGTCGTAGCGCATTCCGCATTCCGCCTGCGAGCGCACTCATTCGCCCGGTGATGAAACCCTGAAGCGCGGGGTGGTGGAACAACAGATGCTGGCCCACCTGACGGGTAACTTCGAGGGAGGGCAGTCATGCGCATCGCGCAGGTATCCACGCTGTATGAGCGCGTGCCGCCCGTGGCCTATGGCGGCACTGAACGGGTTGTCTCGTGGCTGACGGAAGAACTGGTTGCACGCGGTCACGAGCTCACGCTGTTTGCCAGCGGCGACTCGCTGACGCGGGCGGAACTCGTCCCGGTATGCCCGCGTTCTTTGCGCGACATCGAAGACACGGCCGATCCGCAAGCGTTCCACGTCGCGATGCTTGAGCAGGTCGTGCAACGCTCGGGCGAATTCGACATCGTGCATTTTCATACCGACTATGCGAGCTTTCCGTTCGGCAGGCGCGTGCGGTGCCCCCACCTGACGACGCTGCACTGGCGCCTGGACATCCCGGGACTTGACACGCTGTACCGCGAATTCGCCGACATGCCACTGGTTTCCATTTCGGACGCCCAGCGTGCGCCGTTGCCGGATCTTGCGTGGCAGTGCACGATTTACCATGGCCTGCCGCCCGGACTCCTCTCGTTCCATCCGGCGCCGTCGGACTACCTTGCGTTCGTCGGGCGCATTGCACCCGCCAAGCGCCCGGATACTGCCATCGAGATCGCACGGCGCGCGCGTGCGCGCATCGAGATCGCCGCAAAAATCGACAACGGCGACCGGGCCTACTACGAACGCGATATCGCCCCGCTGATGAAGCAGCCGCACGTCTGCTATCGCGGCGAACTCGACGACTGGCACAAGAACGATTTTGTCGGGCGAGCACGCGCGCTGCTGTTTCCGGTTGACTGGCCTGAGCCGTTCGGCCTCGTGCTGGCTGAAGCGCTGGCGTGCGGTACGCCCGTGATTGCGTTCGGGCGCGGCTCGGTGCCCGAGATCATTGACGACGGCGTAACGGGCTTCATCGTAAACACGATCGATGAAGCCGTCGAGGCAGTCGGGAAGATCGACACGATCGACCGGTCCCGCTGTCGCGCCGCGTTCGAAAAGCGGTTCACGGTGGCCCGTATGGCCGACTAGTATCTGACGGCCTACGCAAAACTGATCCGCGAGGCGCACGCCTCCTGCGTGCGTTGAAAGGAGGCGCCATGCGTTATCTCGCGCTCGCAACGGACTATGACAACACTCTCGCGCGCGAGGGTCGCGTCGCGGATTCCACGTGGGCGGCACTCGACAGGCTGCGCCAGTCGGGCCGCTACCTGGTTCTGGTCACGGGGCGCGAACTCGACGACCTGATGACGGTCTGTCCGCGCCTCGACATGTTCGCGCGTGTGGTCGCGGAAAACGGCGGCATACTGTTCGATCCCTCAGCAGGGGAAAGGCGCCTGCTCGCGGATGCGCCACCGAAGCAGTTTGTTGACGCATTGCGTGCGCGGGGACTGAAGCACTTCAGCGTCAGCGAGACGCTCGTTGCGATGATGAAGCCAAACGAACAGATTGCGTTCGAGGTAATCCGGGTTCTCGGCCTTGAGCTGCATGTCGTGTTCAACGGCGACGCCGTCATGGTCCTCCAGCCTGGCATCACGAAAGCGTCGGGACTGAGGGCCGCACTCGACGCACTGAAGCTGTCGCCGCTGAATGTAGTCGGCTTGGGCGACGCGGAAAACGACCATGCGCTCATTCGCGCATGCGGTTTGGCCGTCGCCGTGGAAAACGCGCTGCCCGCACTGAAACAGCAGGCGGATCTGGTCACGTCGCATCCGGACGGCGAGGGCGTCGCCACGCTGATCGATGCACTGATTGCCGACGATCTGCGCGCTCACGCGTCGTCGCTCGCCAGATGCAGGTTGACCGTCGGCAAGCGTGGCGACGTGCCAGCGTCGCCAGCCGTCACGGTCGATACCGCCGGTAGCACCATGCTTCTGGTGGGCGCGTCGGGATCGGGCAAGTCGACGGCGGCGGAAGCGTTGCTTGAAAGCCTGACCGATGGCGGCTATCAGCTTTGCATCTTCGATCCGGAGGGGGATTACGTCAACGACGACCGTCTGACGGTAGTGGGCAACGCGCAGACCATGCCTGTCGGGGAGGAGGTGCTGGAACTGCTCGAACGCACGACGCGTCAGGTCGCCATTAACATGATGCGCGTGCCGCCCGGCGAACGCCCGCAGTATTGTGCCGAACTGCTACTGAGACTTCAGGCGCTGCGCGCGCGAACAGCACGGCCTCACTGGCTGGTCTTCGACGAGGCGCATCACCTCTTTCCGGCAGCCTGGGCATCCGCGGGCGCGGCCGTGCCGCAGGCGCTTGAGTCGACGCTCGTCGTCACTGTGCATCCTGAACAGCTTTCGCCGGCGCTGTTGAAGCAGATCAACATTGTTGTCGCGATGGGTGACGATGCTGCTGACCGGCTGGGATCTTTTGCGTCGTCTGCCGGGATTGCGCCACCGGTTGCGCGCGTAGCCGGTGCCCGGCGCGGCGAAGCACTGTTCTGGGAGCCGGCTAAAGAGGACCCTTACGTCGTGACGATCGGTGGCGGA
This sequence comes from Paraburkholderia sp. XV, assembly GCF_020177535.1. Classification (NCBI taxonomy): domain Bacteria; kingdom Pseudomonadati; phylum Pseudomonadota; class Betaproteobacteria; order Burkholderiales; family Burkholderiaceae; genus Paraburkholderia; species Paraburkholderia sp. XV. The sequence goes on from NZ_JAGUUD010000001.1 coordinate 5,743, forward strand.
CGCAGCGCGCATCGTCGCCATGTCCGGAAATATGCCGAAGGTCTGCTGATCCCTGAGCGCAGCTTCTATTTCCGCGGACCTCGCGGGCAGTTGAATCTGCGCGCGCACAATCTTGTGCTGTTTGTCGAACTGGCCGAGGGCGTCGATGAAGCGACATGGCGTTATCATCTTCAGCGCGGCGACTACTCGCAATGGTTTGAAAGCGTGATCGGCGACGTCGCACTCGCAAACAGCACGAGGGCAATCGAACAGGACACGGCGCTGTCGCCCGCTGAGAGCCGCAAGCGCGTGTTGGGCGAGGTCAACCGGCGCTACACCCAGCCGGAAAACCCGACCCTGCCGAGACCGGACTACTAGCACCATCACGGAGCTGCGCGACTGGCGCAGAGTGTCGCGCACGCGGTGCGAAGGGCACCACCAGTTTCGCCTTGTGCTAGCCGGCCCTGGCCGCGGCAGTCTGCGTCGCATCCAGCAGGAACCGCCCATCTTTCACCCGGGTGCATCAGTCGTCCATCAATCTGGCAGCTCCTGCCTGCGAGCGATCGGGGTCGTCTGCAGTCCCATCGCCGGATAGTGGCAGTCGCCCGTTTGCGGCTGCGACCAAAAGCCTTGCCGTGTCCGGCGCGGAGGTCCTCGGGCTGGAGCGGGCACATGCCGGAAACCCGTGCAGCAGATCACCGAGGTCCGAACGGGATCTGTCGGCGTCGAAGGCTTTCAGCGATGCCATCAGCCCGGCCCACGAACCATCCCACCTCGTCTCCCGGTAACAGCGTCCCGCTGCATCGTTAAGGCGTAGCAGACCGGATTCGGAATAAAAGCTGACCAGGACGATAACGCCGTCGAGTACGCACATTGCCGTGCACGGCCTCACTGAAGCCATTGATTGGCTCCGCAAAAGGTCTGAGGTGTGGCTTATCTTCCTCGCAGCACCGGTCGGGCACCAGCCGGTGTCCGTCTCACCGCGCTGATGTCGCAGACTGTATGCCAGATGAAAAGCGGTCTGGTCGACGGGGCGCCCGCAACGTCTCTGTTGGGCTCCGCCACCCAGATGGGTCGCCAGACGATACGTCCGCGACGGCCGCGGCTCGCCGCACTGCTGCCGCGCCACATCCATGGAGCCGGTAGTGGCCCGGCTTCGCAATTTTCACGCCGTCGCGGCGACCCTTTTTGCGGCAACGCGGGTAACCTTCAGTGGCTTGCGACCGCGATCGTTTTTACAAAAGCCGGTAAATAGCGCCCATTGGAAAGCGGGCCGCCCGAACCGTGTCCCGCGGCGCCGTATCGGCATGGGTTCAGGGGGATCGGTGTTCCAGTGCGCCTGCCACTACGGCCTGCCGTATGCGCGTGCAACGGGCAGGCACACCGACCCGTGTGAGCCGGAACGTTGCCCCGGCGCGGACCGACCGCGACCGGCGTTGGAAGGGCACACACGCTGATGAAGGCCGGGTCTGGAACGGTCATTTCAGTCGGACTGTATGACACCGTCGCGTCAGGCGCAGAGGATCGCGCCGTCCCCTGGGCACGGGATGAAAGCGGGATCGATGCGCGGGCACCAGGGAAACGCATCCATGCAACTGAATTACGTCGCGGTTGTCGTCATGGCATCCGTCATAACCGTGCTGTACGTTCACGCAACCATCTGGCGCCTGGCCACCAGCGGCGCGCGCAGGGCGGTCGCGCACGGGGTGCTGCTCTTCACCGGCCTCCTGTTCGGTGCGGTGAGTGCGAACGTGTTCGGGGCAGCCCTTCCACCGTGGCTTGCACTGGCCGGTGGAACCGACGTGGTGCATCTGCCTGCGGCGTGCGTGCTGTTCATCAGACACCTGAGCGAGTCCGGGGAAAGCTGATCAAGGGTGTTCTGCCGACTCGTCGCCCTGCGGGCGCCGCGGATCGCTTCGCGAGGAACTATTGAATCTCTGTCAACGCCGATTGAATTCTGACCCGCCGGGGGTGCGGCCAATAACTTGGACTGGTTTATGCCACGATTCCGAGGCTCTTCCGGTATTCGATCGGGCTGAGCGAGCCGAGTGAGACCTTGATCCGCTTTGCGTTGTACCAGCGGATGTAAGAGTCAACGACCTCGACGAACTGATCAACGGTCGTAGTACGCCAGTCACGAGGATAAAACAGTTCCGTCTTGAGCCGCCCGAAGAAGCCTTCGCAGGCCGCGTTATCGGGTGAGCATCCTTTGCGTGACATCGAGCGAATCAGCTCGGCATCGCGCATCGGTGAGAGCCACCCGGGCCAGCGATAGTGCGTAAGCGGTAGTTCCGACTCATCTGGACCCGGCGTATGAGAAGGAACAAGATTGCGTCCGCAGCCACCACATTGCGGACGCAGCTTATGCCTGGCCTACAAGCTGACTTTGACTTCCTGCCGTTGCGGGTGATCGGTAAATCGGCCGACGGCAAGAACCGGTACGACCGTGATGGCAAGCGCAAACTGATCGAAGCGTGCCAGAAGCCGGGGGCCTCCGTTGCCGGGCTGGCACTGAAGGCTGGCGTGAACGCCAACCAGCTTCGCAAGTGGATTGGCCTCGAGCGTAAAAAGACACGCTCCCGAACTGAACGGTAGCCGACACCAGCCAGTGCGCCGGCATTTGTTCCTGTTCTGGAAGTGGTTGATGCCGAACCTGTGCACTTGCCTCACATGCCGTCCCAGCCCGACGCCCAGCCGGCTGCTGCACGGCGTGAACCGATGCGCCCCTCGCAACGCTCGCCGTTGCCGTCACGCCTGGTGGCGCAGTTGCCTAACGGGGTGAGTCTCGAACTTGAATGTACGCAACAGGACACGGCGCTGCTCGCAGCGATGATCGGCGCATTGAGGAGCCGGTGATGCTGCGCTTCGCTGACGACCTGCGGGTCTATCTTCATCGCGAGCCGGTCGACTTCCGGTGCGGTATCAATACCCTTGCCGCCGTGGTTGAGAATTCGATGCGACTGGATCCACTCGCGCGCGGTGTACGCGTTTCGCAACCGTAAATGCAACCGGATCAAGCTCCTGCTGTACGAACGCACCGGCTTCGGGCTGTTATTGCGCCGCCTCGAGCAAGACCGTTTCATGTGGCCGCGACGCGATCAGGAAGTGATCGAGCTGACGACGCAGCAGCTTCACTGGCTGCTCGATGGCATCGACATCGACGCGCTACCACGCAACCGGACGGCGCGTATGTCAACCGCAGATCCGGATTGAACGGCTGCTTTGACGGGATCTGGCGGTTCGACTGGCAGACATGGCGACCCCACTCTTATGGTTCGACTAGCGCCGACTTGCCAAACGGTGGTGGGTCGGCAGTCTTCATTCTTTTGAAGGTCTATTGGCGGGGCGGCTCCGCCCGGCTTTGTCCTTGGGCGGCGGGCCTCCGGGAGCGCCCGGTTCAGGCCCCGGTTCATCGCTATCGGGGCGCTCAAGGTCCGCTGGTTTCTCTTCCTCCGGCCTGGATGGCGCCGGCTTGGAACGAGGCGAGTCGGGCATCATCATGTGTGCGCTTTGGGACGCTGCCTCGGGCGTTAACTTGCTGGGCATTCAACGCTCCGGTGCCGATGGCGTCGAAACGGCACCCAGTGTCGAGGACATTCCGCCATCAAGACTGGTGGCAAGATCGCCGAGCGAAAGTATGCCAACAAGGCGCTTTTCCTTGTCCACCACGGGTACGCGACGGATTTGCGAGCCTTCCATCTTTCGTTTCACGTCTTCGACGTCGTCGGTTTCATAGCACCAGGCCGGCGGCCCGCTGACAACGCCTTCAAGCCGTTCGTCCGGTGGGACGCCTGCTGACACCGCACGTACCACGATGTCGCGGTCCGTCAGCATACCGATCAGACTCGTTCCGTCACACACGGGCAACGCTCCAACGTTCAGGTCATCCATCATCTTCGCCGCTTCCCGCAGGCTTTGTGTTGGGCCGATGGTTGCTGGGTCGCGTGTCATTACTTCTGCAACTGTGGTCATCATGCGCTCCCTTTGGTATGCAAGGCCTGGCGCTGTCAATCGAGCATGGCGTGTACCCGAGACGTGAGGCAGATCCGCACGCAGCACTCTCTCTATGTCCGCGTCCTCCAGCTGGTCAACGGTTGCGCCGCCGATGCCTGCACCGGCGCAGTCTACAAGTACGTCCACCGCACCGCGTTGCGAGCATGCAGTGCCGCGTTGTGCTAAGGCGCTGGGTTTCAGAGGCAGAGACTTTACTCGGTGCCAAGGTTGGGAATAGCTGGCGCGCTCCTTGTCAACTCCCTGTGCGGAAGACTGGTCGGTGAGTTGGCTTCATTGTCTGTGAAGACTCAAGGCAATCACTCGCCGTTTGCAAAACTGAGTGTTTTCTCGCAGGTAGGAATGGCGCTGGACCAGCGGTGCCATCCGTCGCCGCCGCTAGCAAGGCCTTTCCAGCGCGGCCGTGCACGGGTCTATCCGACGTTGTGCATGCCCGAAACGGCAAGCAGTACTGCGCCCAGCGTCGTCGCGGAGATTCCCATCATCTGAGTCCACGAAAGGTTTTCGCCACGGAACGCACGTCCATCGCGGTGGTCACCGCATCTGACATGGGCACTCAACACGGTTCCTACCGACGCTCACGCCCGCGGCCAGGCATGCCAGCGCCAGCACACTCGCTGTCGCCTGGACGCAGAAGCGCGGCAACACACACCGACAAACTTTTTGCGTGTGGCAAGCGCGGCGTCGTGTGCGCCAAAAGCCTGCCAAAGGGACCGCCGTTGATGGACGCCGATGGCTGCGCCGGTTAAGCCCGCAAGAGTCAGCAGCGAAAGGAAACGAGCAGGCGTGCCGTTTGTCCGATACCGCCTGTAGGTGAACCTGTCACCGGAGGAAGGTGTTGCGGCCTCCTTCGGCGCACTCGACCTCGTTAGCCTCCGCCAATGCCTTGCTGGGTTTTTCCTGTGCCGGCGCAAATGTCGCACGGTTTGCCATCCACTTTGCAGGTACCGTGGCACTTCCGGCAAAGGTCTTTGCCGACACCGATTGTTTCTGGGCTTTGCAAGGATGGATATGCGGCTCATGCTCGGAATTGAGGCGCGATAGCTGCAGAAAGTCGACGGCGAGCGAGCGTTGTTCGAGGGTTTCCTGCGCAAGCTTGCCACGCCGGAAACTCTTCAACATACCGCCAGGGCGTGAAGTCGTTGCGAGAGGAGGCGTTGACGATCAGCACGCGCGACGGAGCCCATCGACCCTTCTGCCGGCTCTGTGCTGCCTTGATGCGCTCGCTTCGCGCCATCCGACAAAGAGATCATAGTCGGGATCGGCGAAACCTCCGCCGGCCTTTGCCGTAACCGGTGACTTGCGGGAGCCGCAATAAGTCTCCCATGCGATCGACTCCAGTCGCTGGATCGACGCGTCTTTCGTACGGAAAGCGGGGTCGTAAAAGCGGGCAATGAAACGTTCGCGAAAAGCATCGCACGGCATTTTTTCGGTGACCCGGCCCCTGCGGACTTCGACAAGCCGATATTGGCGTGACCGGTGCCTGATTTCATCGCATTTCACCGCGTCGGTCGGTTGACGTGAGGCGAGCAACGCACATACCCGACATGCGCACGCACGCACGCCACGCAGGCAATCCACTTTGCGTGCCTTCGACTACACCCGTCGCGCGCCGACGCGGGAGCGGTGCGGAAATTGCGGACAGGTCGGCTATTCCCGGCGGTCTGGGTCAACAGCATTGAGTCCGCGATCTGCTGCGTTGTCGTCCGGCGTTTCGGGTTCGGCCGGAATGTTCGGCGTATCTGTGCCGTCATCCTCCGTCGTGGTGCTCGTCGCGGAGAAGGGGATTGCGTTCATGGCTGCTCCTTATCTCGATACCGGGGTGGTCTGATAAACAGCAGCAAGCGGAGCGCCTGCCACTTTTCCTTGGGGTACTCATGGATTCAACGATTATCAGCATCGGCAGCATCAATGCGGATTTCCAGATGAGGACAAGCGATAACGAACACAGCGAAACCAGCCGCGCCGAACGGTTTTGCCGGCTATCGGCTGGCAAGGCTGCAAATCGTGCGTATCTGGCCCGCAGGCTCAAGCATGATGCGCGGCTGATTGGTATGGTCGGCGACGACGATCTCGCCGAGCAGGCGCTTGGATCGTTGCGCGAGCATGGCGTCGACCTGTCCGCCGTCATGCGTGCGCCCGGATGCCCGACCGCAGTGTCGATCATCATGGTGCCGTCGGGCGGCAAAAAGCGCATCGTGCTCGCGCCAAACGCGAACGAGTGCTGGCGGCCAGAGCAGATCGGCGCAGCGATTCGCGCGTTGGAGGCAGCACCGCCGGATAGTCTGCTGACGATGGACTGCGAGATTGCGGCGCACGTCAGCGCGGCGTTGCTCGACGCAGCGGTAAAGCGGCGTTTGCGGATTGTGCTTGACACGGCGCCTCCGGAGTACTCGGGCAAGGACGAGATTCGCCGGCTCTGGCCGCATATCGTTGCCTGCTCGCCGAATGAGGAAGAGGCGGCCGCGCTGACAGGCATGCGCGTCGGCGGCAGGCACGACGCAATGCGCGCGGCGCGCAAACTGCACGAAAGCGGCTTCGAACTCGCCTGTGTGAAGCTCGGCGACGGTGGTTGCGCCGCGTTCTCCAACGAAGGGCCTCGCATCGTCAAGGTTCCCGCGATCAAGCCGGAAGATACCACCGGCGCCGGCGACGCCTTCACCGGCGCGCTCGCGGTCGCGCTCGGTGAAAATCTTCGTTTCGACGATGCGCTGCGTTTCGCCACGGCGTCCGCGAATGTCGCGGTCACGCGGTGGGGCTCGCAGGAGTCGTATGGAACGCGCGAGGAAATCGACAGCCTCGCCGCATCGCTCACGGTCGAGGTCCCTGATGCGTGGGATCGACGGAAGCGCGGACGATCATGGTGACGTTCTGAGCTTCGACAGCTTTCGCCCCGACGACGAGTTGCGACGCGAATCGATTCTCGGCCTCGGCAACGGCGCGCTGTTCGTCCGGGCAAGCGCACCTGAGGCGCGGTTGGCGGCGCCATGCTCGGTCAGCGCCAACGGAATTGCGTCGCAACACTATCCCGGCATTTACCGCGCGGGGCTTTATGACCTGTCCACTGCGAAAGCGAACGGCGCGATTGTGCGCACGGCAAGCGTGCCGCGTCTGCCGAATGCGACCGTGCTGGCAATCAGGCGGCCGGGCGGCGCGTGGCTCGGTTCGAATAGCGCGGAGCTTGTCGAATACCGGCACGCGCTCGACCTGTGCCGGGGTCTCGCGTTGCGCACGCTCGTGCTGCGCGACGCGTCTGGCACCACCACGCAGATCGATGAAACCCGCTTCGTCAGCTACGCCAATCCGTTCCTGATCGTGTTGCGCTGGACGGTCACCGCGTGCGATTGGGAAGGGCTGATCGACATCGGCACGGGTACGGATGCGAACGTGTGCAACGGCATAGTCGACAGTCAACGTCCTCTCGAATCGGCACATATCGTCGACGCTTCGCATGCCGATACGGTCGATGGCCTGTCGTGTGCGGTCTTTCGTCTCGCGGCGATACCGGTCACGGTGGCCGTGGCTGCGCGCGTCGACGTGGACGGACAGCGGACTGACGTTGCGCAATGGCAAGCGTGGGACGAAGAGCATGCCCGTTTCAGGCTCGTCCGCATGCCGATCGCGCGGCGCACTCCGTTACGGATCGACCGGATCGTCGCAGTTAAAACTTCGCGCGATGTAGCGAGCGCGCATCCTGTGGATGCGGCTTGCAACGAAGTGCGCGGCGCCCCTCACGCGTCGCGTCTACAGGACGCCCACAGGAGGGCATGGACGCCCGGCTGGGAGCAATCGCGCATCGACAGCGAAGACGCGGCGCTGAGGTTGGCGCTCAATGTCCGCGCATTCCACGTCAGGCAAACCGTTTCACCCATTTCTGCGCATGAAGACCTCGGCATACCGGCGCGCGGCTGGCAGGAAGGTTATAACGGTCACGTGTTCTGGGACGATCTCTTCGTGCTGCCCGAAGGCGCGCGTACGCAGCCGGCGCTCGCGAAAGGGCCGTTGATGTACCGCTACGAGCGGCTCGACGCTGCACGTCGCGCGGCGTCGTCGAATGGTTTGCGCGGTGCGCTATATCCGTGGCGCAGCGCGACAACGGGTGACGAAGAGACACCGGATTTCCGCTATAACCCGCTCGACGGTCACTGGATGCGCGACAACACGCATCTGGAGCGTCATGTCGGCGCGTCGATTGCCTGGAACATCGTGCACTACGTGCGCATGTCCGGGGACGACGTGTATCTGCGCACCTACGGTGCGGAGATGATGGTCGAAATCGCCCGCATGTGGGCAAGCCTGTCAAAACTCAACGCGACGAGCGGGCGTTATGACATCGGTGGCGTCATCGGACCCGATGAATATCATGATGGATATCCGGGCGCAGCCGCACCCGGTCTGCTGAACAACGCTTATACGAACGTGATGGCGATGTGGACGTTGCGCAGCGCGCGCGACATCCTCGACGAACTGCCGGCGGAGGACCGGGCAGCGTTGGTCCGCAAAGTGGATTTAGCCCACGATGAGCCCGAGTGCTGGCGCACGATCGCAAGCCGTCTGAGTGTTCCTTTTTTCGACGACGGCTCGATCTCGCAGTTCGAAGGTTTCGACACACTGCGCGAAGTAAGCGACCCGCGCTCCTTTTCGCCCGGTCACAGCCGCACCGACTGGTTCGTCGAAACGAAGGGCGGAACGACCAATGCCTGGCAACTCGTCAAACAGCCGGATGTGCTGATGCTTTTCTACCTGCTGCGCGAGCGCGGCGTGCGCTCGCTGCTGGAGCAGGCCGGCTATCGGTTCGGCCGCGAGGCGGCGCAGCGATCCCTTGAACAGTGTCTGGGGCGCATGACGCACGAATCGAGTCTGTCGCGGATCGTCTGTGCGGGTGCGCTCGCCGGAACAGACCCGAAAAAGTCACTGGCATTCTTTCGTCGTGCGCTCGAAACGGATCATGTGCCAGCTTCCGGCAGCGCGCAAGAAGGGCTTCATCTTGGCTCGCATGCGTCGCTTCTGAATGTCGTGTTGCATCACTACGCGGGCGTGCGTTATGAAACGGATGCGATCGCATTCGAGCCGGGGTGGCCGCCTGGCCTTCCGCGCGTACGCATGGGTTTTAACTGGCGTGGGCAGCGCTTCGTGCTGTGTGCCGATGCAGCGAAAGCGGAGCTTCACGCGGCGCACGACAACGATCGAACGGTCGACGTGCGCCTCGCTGAGCGGACTGTCTGTGTCGCGCCGGGCGATAGCGTGAACGTGTGAGAGGATCGTGCCCCACGCGCAGTAGGCGCCACTCCATAGGACTGTGCCGAATAACGCCGTTAGGGGCCAGACGACGTTCATAATCCACATCTTCTGAGGGTGTCGAACTTCGTCAACGACGACCGCACCTGCAGATATCACGCCCAAAATGATCCACGTGACCGATAGCGTATTTAGCCAAGGTGGAAAGGTTCCGTAGCTCATCTCTATTGACGCTGGCGGTACAAATGCCAAGCCATCAGCAAGACGTGTTCCGTTCCGATGACGGGTGTTCGCCATTGTCCCGTCAGTCGATTCGGCTGGCCGAGCTAGCGTGGCTGGCACCCGGCCGGTTCGCCGAGTTGCTTCCCGGCCCTGAGCGACGCATCGCTTGACGCATTGCGCCGGCGCTTCGATGCGGAGTTTCCCGGCAGCGGCGAAGTCGACGATTACGCATACGGCCTGGTTGCTGGTGGTCAAGCCGGCGCTCTCGGGCAAACTCGCCGAGGCCCGCATGCAGCGCGACTAGCATGATCGGGTCGAAGAACTTGATACATTGCTTGAACGCCAGTTCGTCGCCATGGAGCAGCTTGCCGGCGGGGCGGTACGGCCTCGCGGGACGCAGGAAGGGCGATTGGCTCCTTCGGAACCTCGCGCGCACTGACCGGCCAGAGACGGAAAAACGGGCATCGACGCGTTATGTCCTCACCCACCCCGCGCACGTCATCCTGATGGGCGCGTTTAGTGCGATCGGACGTCGGGACTCCCGTTGCCACGCGCCCCCGCTTGCGGCGGTGGCGACGCAGTAGTAACATGGCCGTGTTATTTCAGATGGCCATGTTAACTCACTTGGCCAAGTGAATTATGAGCGATCCACACATTTCTACCCGTGCGGCCGACCGCCTTGCGCGAAGCTCCGTGAAGCTGTTGTTTGAAGGCAAGGGCTGGCAGATCCAGGAGGAGGACGTCGAGGGCGGCGGCGATTTTGTCCTTTTCGCCCCCAACGGACAGACGTACTGCGCTGTCCTGAAGGCGTCGACGGAAGGGCGCTCGGATCGCGTCGTGCCGCTTTTCGCCCAGGCGCTACTGGAAGTGCGGGCCCGGTCACGGCGTGAGCGGCGGCGGCCGGCGGCCGTGCTGATCTGGGTGGGGGACGCGTCGACGGCGCTCGTTAAAAAGCTCGTGCAATTCCACCGCGAGCATGGTGAAGGAGAGGCCCTGGCCATCCTGTCGGACGTGCCGCTGTACGTTGACTTTCCGGGGCTGGAGCATGTCGCCGATGAGCGTCCTCGTACTGCGCGGCGAAGCAGCCATTCCGCGCCACCACCGCTCGTCTTTTCCGATCTCGCGCAGTGGATGCTCAAACTCCTGCTTGCTGCGGACATCGGCCGGGATGACCTAATCAACGCGCGTGAGAAGTCTTACGCCACCGCGACTGATCTCGCACGAGAAGCGGGTGTATCCGTCATGTCTGCCACGCGGCTCATCAATGCCCTGAAAGAGGAAAATTTCATCGCAGCGGGGCCGTCTTTGCGACTTGTGCAGCGGCATAAACTGGCGCAACGGTGGAAGGCGGCGTACGTGAAGCCAGCCGTGAGCGTACCCATGAAATTCCTGGCTCCAGGTGTGCCTGAAGAGCAGCAGCTACGCAAGCTGCTCAAACGCGAAGACGCGACGCTGGGCCAGTTCACGGCGGCGCGTACGCTTGGCGTGGGGCACGTACATGGCGCGATCACCACCCTGTGGGTCCAGGATCTCGCCGCAGCAGAAGGCTGGCGCGGCCTGCGGGTCGCGCAGAGCGGCGAGCGGCCAGATCTGGTTCTGCGACAACACCCGTACCCGCAATCTCTGCTTCGCGGGCGCGTCTTGCATGACGGTTTGTGGGTGTCCGACATCATCCAGACATGGCTTGACGTGTCCTCTGACCCGTCGCGTGGCGCCGAGCAGGCGGCAGAACTCGAGCACGGCATTCTTGCAAACGTAATTGGAGATCGCGCATGAGCGAGATGGCGGAATTCAGCAGGCTAGCGATGACCCTCGAACCCTGGCGCAAGAGGATCGTTTTTGTCGGCGGCTGGGCGTTCCGGCTCTACCACTATGAGCCTCGCGCTTATACGGTCGACCACACGCCGATTTTTACCAACGACGCGGACGTTGCCTACGCGGAGCGTGAGCCACTCGAAGGGGATATCAAACAAGCGCTGGAAGGAGCGGGGTTCAAGGAGGAGCCAAACTTTGGGGGCGACGTCGATCCGCCAGCGATGCGCTACACCCTGGACGGCGCGAATGGATTCTACGCAGAGTTTCTCACTCCTCTGACCGGCAGTGGAAAGAAGCGGGACGGGAAAGGGGGGTTCAAAAACGACGCGACCGAACTGAAGGCGGGTGTCGTTGCGCAAAAGCTGCGTCACCTCGAAGTGTTGCTGTTCCAGCCGTGGCTTGTGACTATCCCGACGGACGAGACGGGATTGGGCGAGCCTGTGACCGACCTTCGGGTGCCGAACCCGGTGAGCTTCATCATCCAGAAGCTGCTCATCCGCGACGATCGGCGCCAGCTGAAAAGACTTGCGAACGACGTGGTCTATATTCACGACGCCCTGCAGATCTTTTACGGAGCAATGGATGATCTCGTCCCGATCTGGAAGCAGCTCGCGGGCGCGCTGCATCCAAATCAGCAAAAGTCGGTGCGCGATGGCGTCAAGGAACTGTTCTCGGAGATGAACGACGTCATACGTGAAGCCGTGACCATCCCGACGGACCGGAAGGTGGATCCCGACGCCATGCTCAGGTTGTGCAGAGAAGGCTTCGAGGAACTCTTCGGCGAGGCCTGACACTATGCTTCACGTGCGTCGCCCGTAATGCAGGATCCTGCGGCAGGCGGCGCGCTCAGTTTTGCAATTCGATTTGCGCAGACACCTCGCACGCCGCCGCCGCGGTTCCCGCCAGCGCTGTCCCGTCTTTCCGGTCAGCGAGGGGCGGTTCGCTTTGTTGTTGTCGCAAACATCCCCCAAACGTGCGCATTGCCTAGCATGCATGCCAGTGTAAATGAAGCCCACGCGCTTGTGGGTTCCTGCACCCGGCGTTACGCCGCGTGCGTCGGCTGCCACGTGCGCTCCGGATGCGGCCAGTCAATCCCCTCGAGCAGCATCGACAGTTGGGCAGCAGATAGATGGACCGTTCCTGAATCTGCCTGCGGCCACACGAAGCGTCCGCTCTCAAGTCGTTTCGCGTACCGGTTCATGCCGTCGCCGCTCCACCATAAAATCTTGATAAGGTCACCGCGACGCCCACGAAACAGGAAGATGTGCCCCGAGAAGGGATCACGTCCGAGTGCTGACTGCACCGGTGCGGCAAGTCCATCCATGCCACGGCGCATATCGGTAACGCCCGCTGCCAGCCAGACACGGGTACCGGTCGGTGGGGCAATCATGCCGGCATCAGGCAGCGCAGCACGAGGCGCAACTGCACTGGGTCGACCATGCCCGTGACGCGCACACGGGCACCGTTCAGTTCAATCTCGATACCCGACGCTGCAGGTGCGCTCTCTCGATGTGGCTCGCCATAACTTAAGCTATCAGGTCAATTCCCATATTATTTGGGGCGCGATGACTGCGCTTTCGCGATGACATTCCCAGATCTCCGAGGCGATCAAACAAGGCGACACGCTTCAGAAGCCCATCCGGTTGCAGAAGCGCTGGTTACGGCGATGAAGGCTTACTACGAAAAAAAGCGCCGCCACCGCTAACCCCTCCGCTCATTGCGTCTACCGTCGGTCGATCCATCGCCAATCAACACATCCGACCCGCCATGCACGGCCCTGTCCGCGCAGTGTGGAAAGGTTTCGATCGCGAACGCCTGCCCCTATCTCCGATCGCCCACGCACGACGTCCATGGATATGCACATGCGATTCAATGCGCTGGAAAGCTGTCGGCGCTGCATCTTGGCAAAATTTGCCAAAAAGTGATAGAGTGGCCCATATGAGCACGATGAACATTTCCCTTCCGGATTCGCTGAAAGACTACGTCGACGAACAGGTCGGCGAGGGCGGTTACGGTACGAGCAGTGAGTACGTCCGCGAACTGATCCGAAAAGACCAGGATCGCAAGCGACTGCGCGCGATGATCTTGCGAGGCGCAACGTCTGGGCTCGCAGGACCTGTCGGCGCCGACTACTTTGAATCATTGCGCGCACGCGTACGTACTTCGCGCAAATGACGGTGAAGCCGGTCATACCTACACGGCTGGCCAGGCAGGACGTAGAGGACGAGGTCACCCACTACCTCGTGGACGAAGGCTCGGAGCAGGCGGCGCTCGGGTTCATCGCTGAGATCGAGCAGGCATACGCGCGTCTCTCCAGGCACCCGAACATAGGGTCTTCCCGTTACGCGCACGAGCTAGACATACCGGGCTTGCGGTCGTGGCCGCTTGATCACTATCCGCACCTGATCTTTTACATAGAGCGCGAGGCTCATGTCGAAATCTGGCGGGTGCTCAACGGCAAACGTGATATTCCGGCGTGGCTGCAGAGCAATGACGGTGAGATTCAGTGATACCCTCTGCATGGCGCCAAACCCGTGATCCGGCCAATACAATGCTGATCACCGCAGCTGCGATCTCGGAGATTGCCATCAAGCATGCCAAAGGCAACCTGCGCGTGCATCCACGCGACGCCCGCTCGGCGTTCCGCATCTCCCGTTTCATCGAATTGCCGACTACGGCTGAACATACGGAAGCAGTATCGATGCTTCCCGTCCACGCGGATCACTCGGATCCGTTCGACCGCCTCATGATCGCCCATGCGCTGCACGAGGGGATGCCCCTGCTGAGCGCCGCCCCGAAGATGTGGCGCTATCACCGCACCCTGATGCTGCAGGCCTGACGTGACCGTTTGCCTAACATCGGCTTGCCCACCTTGGCTGGTGTCGCCGCGCATGGGGCCACACTGAATTACCCTGAAAATGGTTTCGACTAGGAACAGTCGCCTTGGTGAACTGAATGTCCGAGCGTTGGCCCCCAGTTAATCGTCCCGGCGTTTGACCCGAAACCGTCACTTTGCGAACGGAGCAGATTTGGACATCTTCTACTACTGGAAAGACTTCGTGTCGGATGTAAACGAAGGACGTATCGGCACACTTGGGACCGATACTGACAAGCTCGCTGAACTACAGGAGCGGTTGCCACGCAAGGTGTGGACGTTCATAACGCCGAAGGGCATGAAGGGGAATATCAAGCTCATCGGTTCCATGTAGATTACCGACCAATTTTCACGGCGAAAAAGGCCTTCATGCCATGGAAGCCGACGTCGTCCGCGGTTTCGAAAAACTCGTGCGAGATTATGAGACCGTTCAATTTATGGATGGAATCAACGAGGGAATGTTGGGACAAAACCGATGATGCCGCAACGACGCGCTGCTGTCGCAGCTTCCGCTGTTATGGCCTATCGGTGATATGGCGTCCGTCGCGGATCGGTAAGCCGCTTATCCCAGGGATATGAGTGGCGGGCTAAAAAAGTAGCACTTCAAGCATCACCTCACGGCGCCCCTCATGGACCGTTATGACCCTGTGGGCGACCATATCTATGGCAGGCTTGATCAGGCCGTTCTTGTCCGTCCATACCTTTGGGGTCAACGCCCCGCTCAGCGCGACGCTATCCGCGTCGGCCAGTGGACTTATGACGATCAGAGACCGCGAAAAAACACCGCAGGATGAGACTCACAGAGGTGTCGTCAACGCCGCCAACTTGCCTGGTCCCGCGGAAGTTGGCCATCTGGGTCGTTGACCTCGATCGAATTGCCATCTACGAGGCGGTCAGTAAACACCACGACGTTTGTACCGTGCTCGTGGGTCTGGCTGGGAAACACAATGCCGGTAAAGCCTTGCTCCCGAACCATGTCGCTGAGAACCTAGGTTGGAGGCTCGATGTGCAGCTCGAATTTCAGGTGCCGCCAGTCCTCGCGCCAGTCGTGCCAAAGGTCGTCCCAAAGAGGGCCGCGGTCGAGTTGCCGCAGGTCGACAAGATTGCGCAGCGCGACGGTGTAGGAGCAGACTGTGCAGGGTGGGAGGAAGGGCGAGGTCTGCTGGTACTCGCGCAGCGCCGTCAGTTCTTCCAGCGATAAATACAGTGCCTCCACACCTTCACGATTGAACCGCCCGCCCTTGGCTGCGGCGCCCGCTCCACTGGCCGCCCGGCTGGCCCAGCGGGGTGTATGTGCGCGGTAAAGCACAGTGCCCGCCGGCAAGTGCGTAAGGATCATCCAACAAATCCTGCGCTGATCGACTCCAGGTAATCGATCGCGTCCTCAGTCCGCCCGTCCTGGAGCAGTTGCAGGATAGTCTTATGGCGAAATGCGGGGATGGGCTGGTTCTTGACCAGAAACAGCGCCCGCTCGAAGTCCGGCTGTACTGCCGCAGCTGCCGACAGCACGCGCACGAGGTCGCGCAAGGTGGACTGGAGCTTCGGCGATTCAGGATGGGTACGCAGCGTGTTGCGATGAACACCCGCCAAGGTTGCTAGGTCTTGCTGTTGCAAGCCCAAGACGTTGGCGAGGTTGGCGGCGGATAGACGAGACGTTCCCGCTTCCCGCGCGGACTCAAGGACGTCGGCAAAGGCGATGGCGCTCATAGTTTGCTCCAAGTACCGAACTGCACAAGCACATTATACGCACAGTTTGTGCATAGCTCAACGCTCCGCAGTTTGCTTACTGTTTCGGATCGGCGTGATCGAGCCAAGGATGATTGGCGTAACGCGAGGCCGCCTCGCCCGTGGCGGAGCGCAGCCGATTTTTGTCTGGAGATTGGGCGGGTGCGGGTGTCTTCATATGCCGCACGCGCGACTGCAGGCCGCGTGATTAGCTCGACTTCCGACTATGGCGTCGTCCGAACAGAAAAGAGACGCACTCGTTCGCGTTCATCAAACGCCTGATATGTACTCTGCCGCCTTATTTGACATAATATAATTTATCGAACGATCGTCCTATTATGAGCCCGGCACCCGTGGTGACAAACGCGTGAGTGCTCGCGGCCAGGTCTTGCGATCTTCACGATCTGTTGGACGTCGCGGAGACCCAATGGTCGCCGTCCAATGTCAGCGGCATTTGCATCTTGTTCTTGTTCTGACCGTCAATCGCGGCCCGCATGTTCGGTAGCGCCGCCTGAACGTCCGGTCGCTTTGCCCACTCCGGCAGCTCGTCGATCGTATATGTGAAGTACGCCATGGTCTGTGGCACCCCGAGCACCGTTTCAACGGGGTCCCAGTTGAGCAGCTTCAGCAGACGAGGCTTCCCATAGCAGAGCGCCCCGCGATTAGCGTATTTTTTCCCCTCGGCTGTGAGGTCGTACTTGTGCCCGGCTACCGGCGCACCGACGGCGTTGGGGACACTCACCGGTGTGGCGGAAAGAAGGCCCGCATCAACGAGCGGGCGACGCGATTGTGCTCGATCACTGGAATCAGGTGCCGAGTCCGGCCAATCCAGTGCAACGGACACGCACAGTCGCGGCCCCGACTTGAGACCATCCGATACAGCTGCTTCGAAATTCCTACTGTTTGGCTCTTTGCTGTTTGAGCAGGCTGCTAAGAGCAAAACGGAGGCTGCGGCGGCAAAGACAGGGAGGGTTGTGCGAGCTTTCATTTAGTAGATTAGAAATTTTCACGCCCAGCATCTTACGTCAGTCGATTGCCGTGGGCACGATTAGACGGACCGAGACAACTCAGTTTAAGATAACATATCATAACGTAACGCGATTCGTAACGTAACACGAGGACGGCGAGATGGCGCGAGAACCGGCAATCACCCAAGATCAAGTAAGTAAGGCGGCGGAGGCTATCAGCGAGACCGGCGCCCGGCCGACGGCGCGTGCGGTCCGCGAGCGCCTTGGCGAGGGGTCGATGGCCACGGTGCTCAAGTACTTGCAGGCGTGGAAGGATGCGCAGATCAGGCCGGCCGAGCCACCCGTGACGTTGCCCCAGCCGTTGCAACGTGGACTTATAGAGTTCGTGGCAGCGGAGGTTGAACGCAGTAAGGCGGAGCTTCGAGCGGAACTTGAGGCGGCGAACCAGTCAAACGCCGATTTGATCCTGGAGTCCGAGCGACAAGGGTTGATGATCGAGAACCTCAACGCATCGCTGGAGAGGGCTTACGCGGAGAAGGCTGAGCTTTCGGGGCGGCTCGATCAAGTGGTGAATGAGAGAGACGCGGCGAGCCATGAAGCGGCAACCGAGCGTCAAGCCGCGGAGGCAGCGAGAACCGAACTCGCGAAGGCAGAGCTTCGCCTGGAAGCGATGCCGCGGCTTGAGAAAGAGCTGGGAGATTTGCGCGACGAGATCGATATCCAACGAGCAAGGCGCACGGAGGCAGAGCAAGCGGCAGCGGTCGCCGACGCTCGTTTTCAAGGTGCTGTTGAGGCGCGTAAGACAGCCGAGGCCGCGCTTGATGAAGCCAAGAAAGGCATAAACAGTAAGGATGAAGAGCTTGCGAGTCTTCGGGCAGAACTTAAGGAGGCTAGAGCCTCAAATAGTGACCTGCGCGAAAAACTGGCGACCCTCAGCGCGAACACGCCACGACCTGCCCGCCGAGCACGTCGCGCGATCGCTCCCTTGCCAAAGAAACCTCGCGAGTAGACAGGTTCTCGACTGTCGCAGTCCACTTCGGCTTTGAGGCGCGCCCCTTCCCGGCGCGCCTTTTTCGTTCTGAGCACGCCCGGCTCCGCGTCGCGCGAATGCTGCGACAGTTCGTCGGACACCTCCACCAGGTGTTGGAGGAAAGTCGTCGCTCTTCGAGCACCAACCACGGGACTTTTAGGACGATTTCGTTGCCAGATTCCGGCAAGTAATTTGGATTGCGAATTAAATTTGAAAGCAAAGAGTCAACATATAACCGCTGCGGGTTACTTCGCTAGGACGTTGCACCGGTGCAATAGAACGGTCGTTCAATAAATTAGGGCTTGATCTGGCCGGACTTGGCCAGGCTATACTGTGTTTTTATACAGTACCGAGCGGAGGCAATATGGGCGCCGCCTTAATGCCTGAAGCGATCCATCCCGATTTATGGAAGGGCAATCAGCTTGCACGCGCTGCATCGCGAGTCGTGCCCTGCGGCGACGAAGGTCTCGCTGCCGAGTTGCCAGGCTGCGGGTGGCCACGCGGAGCGTTGACCGATCTGCTCGTCCAGCAGACGGGTTGCGGGGAACTACGTCTGCTGCGGCCTGCGTTCGAGCGCCTGGGATCGAAACCAGTCGTGCTGCTGCAGCCGCCGCATAACGTCCAGCCGACGGCGTTCGCATGGTGGGGCCTGGACCCGTCCAATCTGATGATGGTGAAAGCGCCGAAGACGGCAGACGCGCTGTGGGGCTGCCGAGCAGATTCTGCGCGCCGGCACCTGTGGCGCGTTCGTGTTCTGGCAGCAGCATGTGCGGCCCGAGGCGGTGCGGCGGCTGCATCTGGCCGCACAAACGTCCGAGTCGCTGTTTTTCATGGTGCGACCGCTGGCGACGACACGTGACGCGTCTCCTGCTCCGTTGCGCCTTGCAATCCGTGCGGCAAAAGGCGGCGTCGATGTCCAGTTTCTGAAGCGCCGCGGCCCCGCCCGGGACGAACCGCTGTTCGTCGCCCTGACGCCCTCCCCGATCCTTAACGTAAAACGCAATGCAACTGTGGATAGGCGTCCATCTCCCGTTGTTGTGCCTCGAAGTGTTCCGGCCGAAGTGGTCGCATGAGCCCGATGACGGCGCAGGCCTTGCCGTGCTCGAAAAAGAGCGCGTCATTGCCGCCGACCACTGCGCGCGCGTAGCCGGGGTCTGCATCGGCATGCGGCGCGGCGGCGTCCTCACGCTCGCGCCAGCCACTGTCATGCAAGAGCGGGACAGCACGGCAGAGGTCAACGCGGTGCGCGAGATCGCCACTGGGCTGCTAAACCTGTCACCGCAGGTTGTGATCGCCGAGGAAAGCACTTTGCTCGTCGACGTATCAGCGAGTCTGCGGCTCTTTGGCGGCATCCGGTCGATGCGTCGCATGGCGCGCCGCGTCGCCGATGCAATGGGCGTAACGGCTACGATCAGCGTCGCGCCAACGGGACAGGCGGCATGGCTGCTTGCGCGGTACCGCGGTGGCGTTGCGCTGTCGCATGCTTCCCTCTCGCGCGCGCTCGCCGTGCTGCCGGTCAGCGTGCCGACACCCGCCCGACGTCATCTCGACTGGCTGACTGGCATCGGCTGCGAGACGGTCGGCCAGCTGATGCGTCTGCCCCGCGCGGGACTGAAAAAACGATGCGGCACGGCACTGCTCGATGTGATGGACCGCGCCAACGGAGTGGCACCCGAAGTGTACGAATGGTATGAAACGCCGCCGACCTTTCAGGCGCGCGTCGAACTGCCGGACCGCATTGAGCACGCAGAAGCGTGTCTCTTTTCGGCCCGCCGGCTCGTTGTCCAGCTAACGGGCTGGCTGTCGCAGAAGCAACTTGCCGTCACGCGCATCGCGCTGCTGCTCGAACATGAGCGCGGCCGCGATGCGATCGCACCGACAACGATCGAGGTGGCACTCGCCGAGCCAACGTGGCGCGAGGATCACCTGATGCGCCTGCTGAAAGAACGGCTGGGCCGCGTCGAACTCGCCGCGGCCGTCATTGCGTTGCAGCTCGTCGTGCAGGAAGTGAAGGAGGCAGAGCCGGCGTCGGACTCGCTGTTTCCGGAGCCGGGCGGCACCGCTGCCGATCACGCGCGACTGCTTGAACTGTTGGTCGCCCGCCTGGGCGCAGAGAACGTGCTGAAGCCCGCGCCCGTTGCCGACCACCGCCCGGAAGTCGCCGCGCGCTGGGTGCCCGTGACGGACAAGACAAAGTACGTCGCGCCGGCGACGGACACGCCCCGCCCCGCCTGGCTGCTTGAGTCGCCGATCAAGCTGCTGATGCGCGGGGAGCGACCGTTTTACGGCTCACCACTGCGCACGGTGTCGTCCGGCGAGCGTGTCGAGGCGGGCTGGTTCCAGGGGGAGCCGGTGACGCGCGACTACTTCGTTGCGGAGGCCGACGACCACATCTGCTACTGGATCTACCGCGAGCGGATTGGCGCCGTCGACGAAGATGAGCCGCGCTGGTACCTGCATGGTTTGTTCGGATAAGTCATGCTGCCCGCTTCGTTCGGCCCGCCCGGCTATGCCGAGTTGCAGTGCGCATCTAACTTCACCTTCCTGCAGGGTGCTTCGCACGCCGAGGAACTGGCCACGCGCGCGGCGCAGCTTGGGTACGAGGCGATTGCCATCACCGACGAATGCTCGCTTGCGGGCATCGTGCGCGCGCACGTCGCGGCGAAGGAAGCGGGGGTCAAACTGCTGGTTGGCGCGCACTTTCGCGTCACGAACGCCGACGGCTCACCTGCCCTCGCCTTCACTGCGATCGCGCAGAACCGCGATGGCTACGGCAACCTGTCCGAACTGATCACGCTCGCGCGCACACGCTCTGCCAAGGGCACGTATGTGGTGTACCCGCACGATCTCGATCATCCCGATCCGCCGTACACGCATCTGCGCGCGTTGCCCGACTGTCTGATCATCCTGACGCCCGATTTTCCTGCGAAGGACGCGCGCCTCGACGCGCAGGCGCTATGGGCGGCGCAGACGTTCGGCACCGATCGCTGCTGGATGGGGCTGACCCTGCACGCCCGGGCGCTCGATGACCTGCATCGCAACGCGGTCTACGACGTCGCCGAAAGGCATGGACTGAACGTGGTGGCGACTGGCCAGGTGCTGATGCATGTGCGCTCACGGAAGCCACTGCAGGACACATTGACGGCTATCCGCCTGAACCGGCCCGTGACCGAATGCGGATTCGAACTGGCACCGAACGTCGAGCGGCATCTCCGCTCGCGGTTACGGCTGGCAAACGTGTATCCACCGGACGCGCTCGCGCAAACGCTGAGCATCGCATCGCGCTGCACGTTCAGGCTCGACGAGCTTCGATACGAGTATCCCGACGAACTGGTGCCACGCGGCATCACGCCAACCGCTTACCTGCGGCGCGAAACCTATCTTGGCGCACATCGGCGGTATCAGCGTGGCATCCCGCACAATGTCCAGACGCAGATCGAGCACGAACTATCGCTGATCGCGGACCTGAAGTACGAGCCGTATTTCCTGACGGTATACGACATTGTCCGTTTCGCGCGCAACGAAGGCATCCTCTGTCAGGGTCGCGGCTCGGCTGCCAATTCCGCCGTCTGCTATTGCCTGGGCATCACTGAAGTCGATCCCGCACGCAGCAGCATGCTGTTCGAGCGGTTCCTCTCGAAAGAAAGGAACGAGCCGCCCGATATCGACGTGGACTTCATGCACCAGCGCAGAGAACAAGTTATCCAGTATATCTACAGTAAGTACACGCGCACGCGCGCAGCCCTTGCGGCAGCCGTCACCACCTACCGTCCGCGCTCGGCCATCCGCGATTCAGGTAAGGCGCTCGGAATCGACCCCGTCATCGTTGACCGGGTTGCTAAAGAGCATCACTGGTTCGATTCGAGCGCCGACCTTATCAGTCGGTTCGTTGCTAGCGGCCTCGATCCGGAAACGCCGATGATCCAGCAGTGGGCGACGCTCGCCGCGACACTGCTCAACTTCCCGCGCCATCTGTCTCAACATACGGGAGGTTTCGTGATCGCGCGTGGCAAGCTCTCACGTCTCGTGCCCATCGAGAATGCGTCGATGCCGGATCGCTCCGTGATTCAGTGGGACAAGGACGATCTCGAAGCGCTCGGCCTGCTGAAAATCGACATACTCGCGCTCGGCATGCTATCAGCCATCAGCCGCACGCTCGAACTGGTCTCGCAGCAGCGAGGCGAGCCGTTCGAAATGCAGGACATCCCGCCCGAAGACGAGGCGACGTACGACATGATCTGCGCGGCCGATACCGTCGGCGTTTTCCAGATCGAGTCGCGCGCACAGATGAGCATGCTGCCGCGCCTGAAGCCGCGCGAGTTCTACGACCTTGTGATCGAAGTCGCGATTGTTCGACCTGGACCTGTGCAGGGAGGTATGGTTCATCCGTACCTTCGCCGTCGGCAGGGACTGGAACCCGTCAGTTATCCGAGTCCAGAAGTAGAGCAGGCGCTCAAGCGCACGCTTGGCGTGCCGATCTTTCAGGAGCAGGTGATGCAGGTCGCGATGCTGGCGGCGGGGTTCAGTGCGGGCGAAGCGGACCAGCTGCGCCGCGCGATGGCCGCCTGGAAGCGCAAGGGGGGCCTGCAGCACTATCACGATCGCATCGTAGAAGGGATGCTCCAGCGGGGCTACGACCGCGAGTTTGCCGAATCGATCTTCGCGCAGATCCAGGGCTTCGGCGAATACGGCTTCCCCGAGAGCCACGCGGCCAGCTTCGCGCTACTCGTCTACGTAAGCTGCTGGCTCAAGCGTCACGAGCCGGCAGCGTTCCTGTGCGCGATGCTCAACAGCCAGCCAATGGGCTTCTACTCACCGTCGCAACTGGTTCAGGATGCGAAGCGTCACGGCGTCGGCGTGCTGCCAGTCGACGTGACTGTCAGTGACTGGGATTCAACGATGGAAGGCGAAGGCAGCATGGCGCCTGTGCGTCTGGGCATGTCCATGATCCGCGGCATGCGTGAGGAAACCGCGCGGCGCATCGAAGCGGCGCGCGCGGTGAAGCCGTTTCGCGATGTCGCGGACCTCGCGAACCGCGCCCAACTGGATCGCCATGACCTGCAGGTGCTCGCGGCCGCCAACGCAATGAAGCCGCTCGCGGGCGACCGGCGGCAGGCGCTATGGGAAGCCGTCGCAGCCGTTCCGGACAAGGATCTGTTGCGCGCCACGTCGCGCGGTGAGGAAGCGCCGGCGCTGACGGCACCCACGGAAGGTCAGGACCTCATCGCCGACTACCGTTCAACCGGCCTGACGCTCGGCCGCCATCCACTCGCCCTGCTGCGCAAGAAGCTGCTATCGATGCGCCTGATGCCCGCCGAAGCGCTCGCGCGATATCGCGACGGCCAGCTCGCGCGGGCCTGCGGCATCGTCACCGTACGCCAGCGCCCCGGCACGGCGAACGGCGTGATGTTTATGACGCTCGAGGACGAGACAGGGTCCGTCAACATCATCGTCTGGCAGTCGGTGCTCGAACGGCAGCGGCGCGAAGCGCTCGGCTCGTCACTGCTTGCGGTCTACGGCGTGTGGCAGCGTCAGGGCGATGTAAAGCATCTTGTTGCACAACGGCTTGTCGACGTATCGCACTTGCTCGGTGAACTGCCGACGGCGAGCCGGAATTTTCACTGAACTCAACGAAAAGGAATGATCGATGGGAAACTACAACGTTCTGTTTGACGCGCAGGCCGCAGTCGAGGCGGTCCTCCCGAATGTCGTCGCACGGCACCGCAGCAAAGGCGTCCTCACGTGGAAACTGATCCACCAGATCGAGGAAGAGGTGTTGTCTGAGGTCCGCGCGGAGGGACGGTTCGGCGACCGGCTCCTGCAGATGATCTGCGCGCCTGCCGCCCTTTCCTATCCCAACGACGACCGGCCCGTTTCGTTTGGAGGCCATGACTTCGTGCCGATCGTCTTTTCGGCGATCGACCGCGCCTGGCGACGCGTACATTAGTGGAACGCCGAATGCTGCCCGCACTTCATCATGAAGGAGGCACCCCATGTGTTACAAGGATCCAGAGAAAGGCATTGCGCTGTTGCTTGAAGTAATGGGTGATCTGAAAAGCGCGCACGGCCACACAGCGCTGGAGGATTTCGACCACTTCTGCGCCTACTCGGGTCTGTCCGAGGCTGAAGTGGGCCGCCTTGCGTTCCTCTGGACGAAGTACGGGTATCTGTCGGCATGGAAACCCGCGGACGAGACGGGACAAAGTACTGCTGCCGTCTCCACAGGCGCGTCCCATCGGCGAGGGGACGACGAGGTCGCGGTCTCTGCGTTCAAATTGCAAGTCGGGATGCTACTGCGTGATCTTCCACTGGGAACAGTCGCAGAGCTCGACGACCTATGTATCGCGTGGTGGAACGGCAACGATCTCGTTTTCGCCCACCTTTGCGACGACAACCCGGGCCGGATAGAAGAGGAATTCGACCTCAACGATTGTGAATGGCACGAGCGGCGCGAGGCTTTTGAGGCGTGGCTTAAGGAACCGAAGTACAGTTCGCGCGCCGAGGTGCGTGACTGGGTGTTGCGACAGCGGCAGCCATGAAATGTTGCCGGGGTTCCACGGGCTGTTGCACTGTCACTGTCGGCACCTTGTCGCATGCCTCCAGATTGCCCCGCGTGCCAATGATTTGACTAGTGTCATGGGCATTTTCCTACCAGTGTCGTGTCAGGCTGCGCCGTGCCATTCACAAGTCGTGAACTGAGCCGATCCGGCCACACCGTTGCCCGCACCATCCGTGATGCTGACGGCCAACGGACGCGTCGGGAGGTTCGTCAGAAGCGTACTCAAATCCTGCGTTGCAGCCACAACACGCGGGCGATAGCGACGCGCGTGCGCCGTAGACGCCGCCAACGCGTCATCGGCAGGCAATGTCTTCGTCTGCATAGACAGGGCTACACGAAGCCGCGAGCGCACGGCAGAGTGCCGATTGCTGGCCTGCGCGGCACGCTTCGCGTGCTTGAGAATCGTTGCCATAATTTTCCGATGTCACTGCGCTGTATCGAGCGCACGTTGCAAGTGCTCAGGCGATCCGGCTTTGGGCGCATCCTCAACCAACACTTGGTCGAGAGTGCGGAAGCAGAATTCGCAGTGCCCCTTACCCCACTCACCGCCGCTCCAGCGATGGCGCTCGCCAACGCGCTTTCCCGTCTTCGGGCTGCGGCCACCGAGAGCGCCGCACGACAACATGTGCTTGCCTTTCATCGTCTGATTTTCCGATCCAATGTCATCAACTCAGCAGCAGCGCTTTAGCCAGATTGAGCACGCCAAGAACAATCAGCACGTAGCTTACTGCCGTCCATATCCCTCGCTTGACGTTAGAGGCGCATAGCCATGCCATGCGCACCCAAGCGAAATAGACGACGATGTAGAGCACCATCGCGGGTAGGTATGCTGGCGAATGCGGCGTCTTATGCAGGAAGTTCACCCAGAGAAGCGCAAGCACGGCGCTTTGCGGGATTCCTATCAGCCACCACACTTTCCATAACTGCTCTTCACCGCGCCAGGCACGCTTGAACATGTTCGTGCCCGATTCCTGACTGGTCATTTTCTTGCGTCCTGGGGTTCTCTTCAATTTTCCTATCTATGCTCGAAGCGTGCATGGCGTTTCTCGGCACTCAAACAATCCCACCGCCAAGCACGTGCCCTCTCGAAGGGCTCTTGCCGCACGAACCGCCTGCTGCACCGGAAGAGCCGCAATAAATGCATTTCTTCGGGCCGTTGTCGACTACGTGTCCCTTTGTAGGACTCTTGGAACAACTTTGACCGGGTGCTCCAGAACTGCCGCAATAAATGCACTTTCCTGCTACAAGCACTACGTGTCCGCGCGTCGGACTCTTGCCGCATGAAAGTCCGGCGCTACCAGAAGAGCCACAATATTTGCCATTTCGTCATGGTTACCCGTTTTCCGTTGCCGGCCGCGCCGGCGCATTTTCCGTTACGTTTGCCGGAGCAAGTAAGTTACCCGTGCCTCAAGTGAGGTCTGGAGAAATCTTCTAACGTTTGTATGGCGGTGAGTATTTGCTTCGTCAATTCGTTATCGGATGAGGTCCGGGTTCCGAAGACCTCAGATCTGACCTTGCTCGAAAATTGACGGTCAACACGAAAATTTTCGCCTTCACTTACACAGTTGTCGATATAGCTTTCGATCGCCGCATACAGAATCGATACGCATCGCGACAGCAGTTGTGTCGATTCGCGCGCCTCGGAACCCCAAATTGCTTCCGCTTCAAGACTACGAGTATCGAACTCTTTCAAAGCAGTCGCGACATGCGACCAACGATTTTTGAAAACATGGTTCCAAGCGTTCACTTCGTCTTTCGTGGATGGATTGACGCCGGCTTGCTTGTACCCTGCGGGGAATTCAGCTGCGACCACCAGCGGAGCCCTGCAGTTGAAAAGCGCCTCACGAAGCGAATACGATGCGCGCATTAGCGCTAGTGCAGCCTCGAACTTTGTCCTTCCACCAAGCTCGCGGAGCCAGTTATTGAGTCCTTTCCGTGCAACTAGTGCCGTGACGATGCCTGCTACCCCGAGCAAAACATCTTTTCCCATGCCCACGACGAGACCGATCTCAGCTAGTCCCATGGCAACTCAAACGCAGTCTCATACTGTGTTTTCCGTGATATTCCGGAGTCAAACGACGTCAACAGGATACCGATTGCCGGTGATCTGTTCCACATCGGGTTTGGTCAGAAATTCCTCGCCCGTCATTCGCAGCTCTACGATCGCGGCGGCTATCGCCGCTGCGTCAGACTGCGCAACATGGTGTGCTTCGGCACCGGCCTGGATTAGCGTGGTGTGCTGGCTCAGACGGATATCGGCCCAGCGGTTGCTGGAGCATTCAAGATCCACGCGCGTGATTGGAGCGCCAGGCTGCCGCGGGTGGGGATTCAGCACCGCCGTCATCTCACTTCCATTGTCATAGATGAACTGGATTTTCTGGATCGCTGGAAGTGTCTGCGTGTCGGTGGGGTATGTCGAGTTGACCATTAGTGATCATTCCAATAGTTGAGGGTGGTTTGTCCTGGTTCGAGTTAATTCGGACGTTGCCGGTTTTCCGAGCTAATGAGAGCTAGTCCACGAGATTGTTGTCCCGCGGAAAGGAACCTCAAGGTCCGTTCCAACGATTTGTTCGGGGCGAGTACTGTTGATCGGAGCGTTCCCGATCACCCGTCCTGACACCTGCCCGTTAAGGGTCAACGTACCGTGATTGATCACGTTGCGCGAAACCTGACCGTTTACAACCGCGCTTCCGCCGGGCTCGATGATCAATCCTCCGCTCAACTGCCCATTCACGACGAGACGCCCCCCCGAGCGAACATAAGTCGTCCCGGTCACTTGGGCCCGTGTTTCGTGCTCGTCGTCAACTATCAAATCCCCGATGTGCTGCACCTTAATCTCCTATTTTCCGATGGTTACGCTGCTGCTTCCGCACGAGCCGCCACCGCTTTGGCTTTTTCGCGGGCTTCGTCCACTTGTTCGCCGTCCAGCATTTCTTCCAGCAGTTCGTTCACCGTGATTTCATCTTCGAGCGACATGGCAGTGATGCGGCCACCGTGGAAATTTCCCGACAGAGGGAGCGCGGCTGTTACCGTCTTGCGTTGCTGCGGATCATCAGGCAATTGAATCACGACGGTTAAATATTCTTTTGGCATTTCGT
Organism: Paraburkholderia sp. XV; assembly: GCF_020177535.1. NCBI lineage: Bacteria > Pseudomonadati > Pseudomonadota > Betaproteobacteria > Burkholderiales > Burkholderiaceae > Paraburkholderia > Paraburkholderia sp. XV. Next base: position 33,263 of record NZ_JAGUUD010000001.1, read on the forward strand.
CACTACTCCCCGATAGGCGCTCGCGCCTGTTAATTTTCCGTTGCGTTAGTTTGATTCTGGTTTGAACACCGTGACGCGACCGCTACCGCTGCAACGGGCACACGGTAGGCCGCGCGCTCCTTGGCAGGAACTGCACTCGGCCTCGACGTACTCGCCGTGTCCCGCCCCATTGCAAACGCGACATGCGATGGTGATAGGCGGTTGAGTATTTACCGACAACTTCCCGCTACCGAGACATGATCTACAGGCCGTGTTCGCCAGTGTGTTCATGAATCAATTTTCCTATGCTTGAACGCGTGCGGACTACATGTCGCCCCGCTCAATATCCGTCTTTCCGTTAGCATCGATGGAGAGCCTGAAAAATTTCGTTTCGCCCGGCCGGAGCACAGTCTCGCGCTGCGTCCATTCGCTCTTTCCGAACGCACAGAGACCTTTGCCCTGCGGATCTCGCCCGACGCGAAGCAGCACCTCTCCGGGAGAAATCGAAAAACGGGATGTTTCTCCAACGTCGAGGCGTGCCGCCAGCGTCCCATTGATTGCGACTGCGTAGAAGCAACCGCTACCACCGAATCCAATATCACGAGTGACGACCAGTGTCCCGTTATATGGTGCGCTTTTTTCCTGGAACGCAAGAAGTCGACTGGTAGGAGCCGCCTTCGCGGTCGTAGCCGGTATCGGCTCCGACGCGCATCCCGCGAGAAGGATAAAGGCGACAACACTCGCGCTGGCTCTAATCATTTGTTTTCCGATTTTCCTAGCTCGCTGACATATCGTCCGCAGCCGTTCCGTCGACACCATTTCTCTCGTCGTCGATCAGGCGGCCAACAGCGTTAAAAATCGGCCACGCCATGCACACCGAAATGATGCGCCGCGAACGCAGCCATCCGCTCTGGATGCCGATTACCTTCCATTCCGCCGCTCCCGAAGCGTCAAGACGCAAGCCGATGATTGGACCACCGCTCATCCCGGGTATCTCGATTGAGTCGATCTCAGGAACCCCAACGGGAATCAACTGCCCGTAAAGCATGTCCTTCTGCCCGACAGTTGGCCAGTCGTGCGGCCGCTCGCGCAGCGGTTCGACGGGCAGGCCCAGAAAGTGTTTATGTACGACCTGCCTGCGGTAGTCCGCCTTGGCTGTTGCCGCTGGGAGTCCAAGTACATACCAACGAACGAACCCGCTGGGCATTTCAACCTGGGCTTCTGTGATCGGGAGCACCCCGTTGCTAGCAAGTGAAGCCTGCTGAAGCGAATTGAGGGGAATCAGCGCAAAGTCAGCCCCCCGGCTTTCATCGTGTAGCGTGGCAATATATTCAGGCTCCCATTCGAGGGGAACCGGAACACCTTCGGGGGGCATCCCGACAGGCGAATCGTCTATGTGCCAGTCCCTCAGATCATGGCCTTTCCGGACAAGCTCCTCCGTATCGCGAATCGCGTGACCTGCAGTCATCAGACTCCACGAGGCCCCATTGATGCTCACGACGAAGGCGGAGAAGGTATGGAGATGGGGATGTCCGCTGTTATGTTCGAGCACTGCGGGCGTGTGATCCCAGCAGCTGACCGATACAAGGTGCTGGGAAAAAACGCGCGGAATGTCCACGGATAGATTCTCGTTGCTGTTTTCGTCGTTCATCGAGTTCGGGTGTTTTCCGATTTTCCGTTGTGTTCAACGCGTCGGGAGATTCAATGCGGCCGCGGCGACATGCGACCATGCAATCCTACCGAGCTGGATCTCATCCAGCGCCCACATAAGCGCGGCGAGGCCCACTCCCCAACCCAGCCCATTTGCGTTGCAGGGTGACAGACTGGTAACACCGTGCCTGGAAAACGGCGATTCGACATGGCCAGATACGGTTGGGAAGCACACGGCGTCGGTACCCGCAATGACGAGGTCGGGCGCGTACATCTGTTGGATCCCCCCCACATCCGAAGAAACCTGCTGCAAGCGCTGAAAAAATGAATCAACAGTTGTCGGGGCATCCCCGTCTGTCAGCCGTACCTGCCTGCTGACGATCAGAGCAAGCATCGGGTTCTTTACGTCAGGGTATCCAGGATTTCTCGTGGCATTTCCAGGAAACAAGATACCCGGCACAATCTCATTCAGTGGGACGGCGGCTCTGGGAAGCGCTTTGACCGCGGCAATTTGCTTTGCCGCCTTCGCCACGCTTTGCCCGCCATTGCCGCCCAAACACAGGGTATGCTTTGCCTCTATATATGCGTAGACGGCCTCGACCGGTATCTCTTCTTTCCTGTCCCATTGGTCCCGAGTCAGAAAACGAAGCGTCGGAATGCGTTGCGAGTCGAAGATGATGATATCGTCCCCAGCACACGTGCCGTCCTGTGTGACAACGAAGCCTCGGCAGATGCCGTATTTCTCTGGGAGGATCATGCGAAGAACTTCACAGACGGCTAACTCGAACTCGTCGCCAAGGTCGAAGTTGTAACGGGCCGAGATGTTCGCGAAGAGGCTGTCCACCTGCTTGCTGACATTCTCGACAAAATTCTTGTAGGCCATTTTTCCGTTTTCCGATTTTCCTATGCGACGTATCGGACGCCGCCGAGCAATCGTGCGATGGCGTTGTACGCGAGACTTGCGAGCAGCGCCCAGATTGAACCAGCGAGTGCGAGTCCGATCGGCAGCAAGACCCACATGACCCACCATGGACTGGGGGATGTCAAATCGGCTCGCTGCGGGTCAAAGTGTTGAAGGAACCGCATCAGCGCAACACCCGGGTACGCGAGTAACAATGATACGAGAGCGGCATGGATAGCTGCACTTGATGGGGAGATCGACGTTAGGCGCTTTTCGCTCATAGCCTTCCAGTTGTCCACTGCTGGCCTTGCCAGCGAATTTTCCTATCTTGTCTACCGGAACCCGAGTGACAAGAGTTCCCGCTCCAAAGTGGTCGGAGAAGTGACCTTCTTCAGCCAGCCCTGCGACTGCATGCGTCTACGCGCTTCAAGTTCAGCCTTTTCGCGCGCGAATCGGACAAGCGAACCGAGACGGGTTGCACGTTGCTCCAGTGCAGATCTCCAGTCGTTGTCATATTGAGCGAACGCCTGAAGCATCGACGCAAGGCTGGCGACAGCCTCCGGACACGATTCCCGTTGGACATCGGCTCTCCCCCGATCATCGAGGAACCCCACCCACTGATGAATCCAGCCGCATCCCATAGCACCAGATCGATACGAGACGGATTCCCCTCAAGCAAGTAACCGTTAAGTGCCTCGAAGTCGTTGAATAGCCTTCCCAGCGCATCGTCACTTTTGCCACCAGAACCGGCGTCCGCCTGCGGTGCCACTATTCGCAGGCAGATGCGTTGGGTTGCCGCCTCCGCCGCCATCATCGCAGAGCCTACTTCGCAGCGAATAGGGTGGCTCTCCCTGTATGGGGCGAACATCGCGGACAGTTCTTCGTCAAGCTCGCGAGCCGAGAGTTCGAACAGAGGCTTCTTTTCGGTCGTCATGGTCACTTCCTCGCGGGCCCACATTCGGCCTAGCTGTTTTCCTGTTTCGCGCTCGCGAAAATCGCCGCGCAATTTTCCGATCAGTTCTGCGCAGACTTGCGAAACACCACAATGTTTGCGCCTGCCGTCACGTTGTCGAGACTTGCCGCATCCTCGCCGTAAATCTTTCTGAGCGCGGCCCGAAGCGCTTGCTCAGACGCGTCGGGCTGCTCGTTCGCCAAATGAGGACGCCGACCGACCACGCGCGCTGCACCAAGCTCGTTGACTTCAACAATGTCACCGGGCCGCGCTCCAATCGAGGCAAGCGTGTTTACGATGGCATCGCTGAAAGCCGATTTCCCCATACGTGTCGTCGGCTCCGCTACACCATAGCCGAGCTTGAATACGCCGCTCGGTTCCGAACCGCCGACAATACCCTTTGCCCACTTCAATACCGAACGCAGCTTCATTTCTGCCTTCCCAATTTACCTAGATCACTGGAGTACGTCTGTGGGACGCACTCCAGTGAAGAACGTACCATCGGGATTCACCGCGATAAACCCGAAGCCGGGACCGTCGTATTTCGGGTCACGCGCTATGTATAGCTTCTCGACCTCGTCATACTGCCACTTCCCCTTGCCGAACAACTTGTCCATGAACCCCGGCATGTCCTTCGCAATCTCTGCGCTCAGTGCTGCGAGCGTTGCATCGCTAATTTGTGTCGTCTTTTTCATGCTTTTCCTGCTCTCGTTCGTATCCGGGCTGGTGAAATGGGATCGGTCGGATGACCACCACAAACTCGACACCAGAACACGCCTTCGGACGATTGATCGGTTGGAGTGAGCTTATGACCAATCATCTCTCTATCCTCGTTGTAGTAAAGCGGATCGAGGCAGGGCATTGCGCTCCAATCGATAACTCCCTTCCGAACTCGGCCCACGGGCGTTTTCCTGATTTTCCTATGCTTGAACGCGTGCGGACTACATGTCGCCCCGCTCAATATCCGTCTTTCCGTTAGCATCGATGGAGAGCCTGAAAAATTTCGTTTCGCCCGGCCGGAGCACAGTCTCGCGCTGCGTCCATTCGCTCTTTCCGAACGCACAGAGACCTTTGCCCTGCGGATCTCGCCCGACGCGAAGCAGCACCTCTCCGGGAGAAATCGAAAAACGGGATGTTTCTCCAACGTCGAGGCGTGCCGCCAGCGTCCCATTGATTGCGACTGCGTAGAAGCAACCGCTACCACCGAATCCAATATCACGAGTGACGACCAGTGTCCCGTTATATGGTGCGCTTTTTTCCTGGAACGCAAGAAGTCGACTGGTAGGAGCCGCCTTCGCGGTCGTAGCCGGTATCGGCTCCGACGCGCATCCCGCGAGAAGGATAAAGGCGACAACACTCGCGCTGGCTCTAATCATTTGTTTTCCGTTGTGTTGCTTACCAAGCTGGCGAGAACGAGCCCGGTTTCAAAATCAGGTTCATGAAGTGGTGCGTCGTCAACGCGACTGATCGCTTTTTGGGTCGCTTAACGACTTCGAACGCGCCCAATTCACGCTCGACTATCAATCCGCATTCGACCGGCACTTCCGACGCCTCGGCAGTACCGGCAGGAACGACGTAATAGACGACTTCGGCAATTCTCGCGTACCCGGCGCGCTTTTCAGCGCGGGCCACATCAGCGAGAAAATCCGCGCGACTAACTTTCACTTCATCCACGCACGGGTTGATGCGCTTCGCGTCGTAGGTCGTAGCCATTGAGAACACGTCGGGCCGAATGGCCTGCCTACCACCCGTCTCAAGGTCTACCAGTAGCTCGACGTTCTCCCACGTGACGCGACCGTTATCACGACGCCACGCGGCGACGCGGCCAGCAAGATCATGATGCGGCTTGCGGCGCTCGACTTCACGCGCCTTTTCTGCCGCAAGCTCTTGCTCGCCTGCTTGCATGATGCGGAAGCAAACACCGGAGCCTAAGCGTTCGAAGCGCTCCACCAAGCCGAGCGCAGCGAGGTCCAAGTCAATGCCGTCCGTCATCCCGGCACCGCCGTTTGCTCGACCCTGCCAATAGAAGCGCAACCGCTTGTAGTGTTGGCGAGAAAGCGTCGTCATCGCGTTTTCCGCGCCGCTACGAGAAAGATACAAATTCACCAATACGGCCCGAGCGGCTTTTTGTCGAAAAGACGAAACCAAATGCGTCGGAACCTTGGACCTCGACGCAATCGAACAAAATGATGTGCTTGTTCTTTCCGTCCGTAAGCTCGACCGCTGTGGGTTGTGACTTGCCCGTGTCTACCCCATCGGTAGGGAGAAGGACATACAGCGCTCCCATTTCGGGTGGGGTTCCGTCCATAAGTCTCGCCTTGTAGGCAACTATCTGGTCAGCACCAATTTTGATCGTCAAGGTTTTCATCTGCTGTGTTTCCCAGTGCCGCGTGTGGCGGCTGATTCTCCGATCGCTTAAGCGACAGTCTGCTTTTGGATTGAACGTGTCGTATCGAGGCCGCGCAGGTTCGTATGCTCGGTGACGGTGTACCTAGCGATCACCTTGCCCACGGGAGTGACCTCTTCATACTCGTCGATCTCGGTCTGCCCCATCGTTCCTTTCGTGCGCGAGCCCACGTGGCGCAACTCATTCGCGGGCGCGACGCCCAGTTCTTCCTTCAGATTCATAGTTCGCTTATCCGTTGTTCAGTGCCGGTCGCGCCGGCGAATTTTCCCTATTCTGCAAAGACTTCCTGCAAGGTTCGCAGGGTGTCCAACAACGTCTTATCGGCCACTGCGCCCTCTTTCTTAACGAGGCGCACCTTGTCTACTGCGCGAATCTGATCCAGAAGGATCAAGCCCTGTTTGCGCTTGAACGTCACGGGAATCCGAAACGGCGCAGGACGCCCCTTGGAAGTCATCGGCGCGACGACGACTGTGCGCAAGTGATCGTGCATTTCGGGAGGCGAAACGACGACACAGGGGCGCGTCTTTTGAATCTCGCTACCAAGCGTCGGATCGAGCGCAACCAACCAGACTTCCCCGCGCATCACCATGTAAGCTCCGCGTCATCGGCATTCGAAAACTCGCCCATGACCAGCGCATCGTCGCCACTCTCTGCCAGAGCCTTGCTCGCATCCGCCCAACCCTCACGGGCCTTGTGCTTCGGACGGCGCAAAACAATCGCGTCGTTCTCGACTTCCATATCCACTTCGCTCTCCAACCCGAGTTGCGCAAGGACGGGCTTCGGAATCAGCACGCCCTGCGAGTTCCCCATTCTGCGAATCGTCGTTCTCATGACACCTCCAAAGTAACAACAATGTTAAACCATATGGCAGCGAAAGTAAAGACAATGTTATTACGTCCGGTGTTTCATGTCCGGCCGCCTAACCAAGGACTGATGGCTCTCATAAAACGTCGCAAAACATCTGCCGGAGCCTTTTATCGGACACGGCAAGATAGGGCAAAACGTGGTCAAGTTCGGCATGGCCCAGAAGCTGCTGCACCGTCTCGATATCGTGCCCTTGCTCAACGAGGTTACTGGCAAACGAGCGTCGGCCCGAATGGGACGATCCACCGCGTATCCCCGCATCCCTGTAGAGCTTTGTGACGTGCGATTGCAGGCTGTCACAGGCAGAGTAATCGACATGCTCCCCGGCCTCGTTGATGCGGCGCCTGGTGTTCATCGCAAACTTGCGACCCTTGCCAGCAAGGACCAGGCAACTTGACGGCACGAGTCCGCGATAGCGCTCTGCGGTTAGCTCGGTTCCCATGTCGCGCGCAATGCGGTGATTCAGGTAGCACTCCAGAGCCGAAACCGTTTTCGGATGCGTGAGATAGACGCATCGCTGCCTACAGCCCTTCGTAATTGCGGCCCGAAGACTGACCTCTGAACGGATCGCGCCCGAAGGGAACAACACGTCTTGAACCTCAATCTGAGCTATTTCGCTGACGCGCATTCCGCACGTAATTCCTAGCAGGAGAACGAGACAATCGCGCTCAGGATGGCGCGATGTTGCCGCCGTGACGGCGAGTAGATGCCGGATTTGAGCCGGTCGAAGTGTTGCAGCTTGAGCCATGCGCCCCTCTGAATGGGATTGGTTGATGACGTATTCAGAGAGAGATTTGATGAGCGTCTTTTTCAAGCGTATCACGGCTTGTTTGTTCGATTCCTCGGAAAAACCGCCGACGAGAAAACAATGGGCCGGCGAAATGATCCTGCCCATTACGAGGGCCGAGGCAAAACCCGAGAGAGCCACAGGATGTGCGGCGGCTAGAGTCGATGCCTCGTATCGAGGCGACGGACGGCGCGATGATTGACGGTCAACCGGCCGCACGAATCAATCGCCGCATTTTGTCGGTGAAAACCTGGTGACCGGTGCCGGCGGTCTTTTCGCCTGACCTCAGCCTGGCTTCTGCCATGCCAGTCACGACGTTCCAATCGGCGGCACCACTGAGTTCCGGCAACTCGTCCCACCGGACCGGCATCGATACCGGAAGCCCGAGCCTGGCGCGCGGCGACAAGGCGACCGCTGTTGTAGCACCCCTCCCGTTCCGCAGGTAATCCACGAAGACCTTTCCAATTCGGTTTCGCGGGCCTGACACAGCCGAGAACCGTTGCGGGATGATCTTCGCGAGATGCCGAGCAATCGCATGACTGAATCCCTTCACCTCCTGCCACGTATGGACCGGCGCAAGGGGCACGATGATGTGCACGCCCTTCCCTCCGCTGGTCTTGCAGTGCGAGTGCAGTCCGAGTTCCTCCAGCACCACCCGCGTGAGCGTTGCGGCTTCAACCATAACGCTCCAGTCGAGTTGCGGATCGGGGTCGAGATCGAGAATGAAGCGGTCGGGATGATCGAGGTCGGGCGCAGACGCGTTTCACGCGTGAATCTCGATCGTGTTGAGTTGCGCAAGCTCCAGCAACGCTTCTCGCGTGTTCGCAACCAGTAGCGGCGCATGACCGGGGTGCATCGACTCCGCCAACTGCGTAACGGCTTTCAGGCGCTGCCCTTCTGCGTGCTTTTGATAGAACATCTCACCCTCGATACCATCAGGCGCGCGCACGAGCATGAGGGGCCGATCCTTGATGTGGGGCAAGAGGTAGTCGGCGACGGCGTCAAAATATCGGGCGACGTCCGCTTTCGTCAGGCCTGTCGATGGATCAACGATGCGCGAAGCGTTGGTAATTGTTGGTACACGCACGCTCGAACCCGCGTCAGCAAGGCTACTTGTCGCTCGCGCGGCGACGGGCTTCTCTTCGTGAACATCGCCCGCTTCCTTGTCCTCGCGCAGCGCCTTCAGGACGCCATGCCGGATCTCCCCAGACGAGGTCCATTCGAGGAACGATACTTCGACAACTGCTTGTGGGCGCATCCAGACGAGGGTGCAGCCGCGCTCGGGCTTCGGAGGGTTAAAGAACGGCGGCTCGTGAACTGGCTCCAGACGCGCGTGCAACTCGCGCATCTGTGTGGGCCGCAACGTAGCCTTGACCGAACCGGCGAAGCGGAACCCGCCATCACGCTCGTAGACGCCCAGCAACAACGAGCGCATGCCTGTGGCTGCTCCCGCGCTTCGGCTGATACCGCCAACGACGAACTCTTGCCGTTGGAGGCACTTGACCTTGATCCAGTCGGGCGAACGGCCTTCCGTATACGGGCGGTCGACGCGTTTGCCGATAAGCCCCTCAAGTCCCATCCGGCAGGCGGAATCGAGCAAGGATTCGACGCCCTCGGTGAACGTGTTGCTGAGCCGTATGTGTGGGTCGTCGACGCTCGAGAGCAGTTGCTTCAGTGCGGCCTGCCGGTCACTGAGTCGCAACTGCCGAAGGTCGCGGCCGTCCAGAAACATCAGGTCAAAAGCGAAAAACGTCAGCCCAGCCGTGCGGCGACGGGCAAACGCATTCTGCAGCGCGGAGAAGTCGGGAATGTCGGCCTTGTTGAGCGCTACCACCTCGCCATCGATCCACGCCTGGCGGACCGGCAGCGCCGCGAGTGCACCAGCGAGTGCAGGCATGCGCTCAGTCCAGTCATGTCCGTTGCGTGTGAAGAGCGTTACCGAACCGTTGTCGATACGGCAGAGCATCCTGTAGCCGTCGAATTTGATCTCGTACGACCAGTTCGGACCGACTGGCGGGCGATCGACCAGCGTAGCGAGTTGCGGTCGGATGATGTCCGGCAGCTTGTCCATCTGGCTCTCGCCCGTCTGTTCGGCTACTCTCGTTCTACGCGCCACCCCGCACACCTCCCGAAATCTATCGGCGTCGCACTGACTGTTCCAGCCGGGCGCGCTGGCCGGGAAATTGCTGAACCGTGAGCGCCTGCAAACGGGAGAATGCCATGGCCGCTCGGCGTTCGATTGCTTCGATGACGATCAGCTTCGGGCTTGTCTCGATTCCATGCCGCATGTTCTCGGCGACCGAATCAAAGTCTGCCGTCTCTTTCAACATGCTGCACAAGGATTGCGGCGCCCGGGTGCGCCAGCAGCTCTACTGCCCCGCCCACCAAGCCGTCATCGAGCGTTCAGATACCGTCAAAGGATACGAGTTCGAGAAGGACAAGTACGTCGTTTTCGAGCCGTCCGAGCTCGAGGCCTTCGAGGCGACCGCCAGCCACAGCATCGACATTGTCGCCTTCCTTCCGGCCGACGCGATTGATCCGATCTATTTCGACAAGGCTTACTATCTCGGCCCCGACAAGCGCGGCGCGAAGCCTTACCAGCTACTCGCGCAGGCGATGACCGAAACCGGCACCTGCGCGCTCGCCAAGTTTGTCATGAAGGGAAAACAGAACGTCGCGCAGGTGCGTGCCGGACCGGACGGGCTCATCCTCCAGCAGCTTCTATACGCCGACGAGGTACGGGCGCAGTCGGCGATCGGAATTGACAAGCCGGAGGTGCAGCCAGCGGAACTGAAGCTCGCCGAACAGCTTATCGAGCAGTACCGCGTCGATTCGTATGACCCGACGCAGTTCAAGGACGAGGAAAAGGAGCGCCTGCTCGCCGCGATAGACCAGAAAATCGCGGGCAAGAAGATCACCCTGCAGCCAGCGGCGCAGCCCGAGGGCGCGGAGATCATCGACCTCGTCGAGGCTCTGCGGGCCAGCCTGAAGGGACAAGGTACGGCGGCCATGAAGCAAAAGCCGGAGGCGGCGGCGCCTGTCGCCGAGCCGGCGGCACCGAAGCAGCGCAAGTCGGCCCGCCGCAGTTCGACTGCGGACGTACCCGCCGCGCCCGCACCGGCAAGAAAGACAGGAACCCGCAAATAGCATGACCCGCGAAGAACGTTTTCGCATGCGTGACGTGCAGCGGATGCTGGGCGTCTCGCGAACCGTGATTACCCAGCTCGTCGCAGGCGGCTTCGTCCAGCCGGCGCGCGGCCATGGCCGGGAGACACTGTTTTCGTTCCGCGACGTCGTCATGCTGCGCACGGCCCATTCGTTGAGAAAGGCGGGCATCCCGCCGCGAAAGATCGTCCGGGCACTGGAAAACCTGCGCGCGACCTGGTCACCCGACAAGGACCTCACGGCCATCCGGATCACTGCCGTCGGCGCCGACGTCGCCGTGCAGGACCGTGCCGGGCCGTGGGACGCCCACACTGGCCAGTTACTGTTGGATTTTGAGCCGACGCCGGTATGTGGCGGTACCGGCAACGTCACGGAGATTCAAAAGCGCCGCGCGCCCGACGAATTCGCGGACGCTGCCGCGAGGGAAGCTGAGGGCGATATGGACGGCGCCGAAGCCGGCTACCGGCGCGCCATTGAATCGGACCGGACCTATCTCGACGCGTATCTCAACCTTGGATGCCTGCTGTCGGAGTGCGGCCGCTACGACGACGCTATAGAGGTATGGCGTAACGCCTTGCTCGAAAACCCGGACCATCACCTGCTTCACTTCAATCTCGGCGTGGCGCTGGAAGACTCGGGCCGCCTCGAACAAGCCCTCATCGCATACCGGCGCAGCATCGAACTGAAACACGATTTCGCAGACGCGCATTTCAACGCGGCGCGCATCCATGAGGAACTGGGCCAGCAGACACAGGCGATCCGCCACTACAACGCCTACCGGACATTGAACCGCGACGGTTGACGGGCCCCGCGCCCGCCGGGCATCGGGCTTGCTGTCCCCTTTTTGTATTGTCCGATTGACAGGGAGGTAAGTTATGGCAGAGCAGCACAAACCCGGCGAGATCGTAAAAACGTCCGGCATCTACAAGGTCGTGCACGAAGGCGACAGCCGGGCATCGTTCGAAGTGACATGCGTCGAGGGGGAACATTTCCCGCCGACACGTACTGGGAAAGGCGCGGTCTATGAGCTTGTGCACGGTGCGACGCATTCGCACAAGCACAGCGAACTTGGTAGCGGCGACAAGACGTGAAAGGAGAAAAAGGGGCCAGCGGCAAGCCGCTGGCCCGAAGGCATTCTGGCCGTCCGGTAAGCCGCGCCAGAACGTGAGAGGCTTGCAGGGTAACCGGAACGCGGACCGTCTAATTCGTGAAGATGAGATCGCACAAGACGCGTAATCCGCGGTTGGTGCCCGCGCCCCACGTGTTAAAGACGCGTCGGCTGGAATCGTCCCGGTGCTGCACTTGACTTGCGCAGGGTGCGCCGTAGGCTGGGGTCTTCTTCAAGCAGAGTCGCCCGTCGAAATTGAACAAATTCATCGTTGGAAAATGGCCCTCGCCGTGGGCGTGCGACCCACACCTTCCGGTCCGTGTCGCAATCGCCGCCCAAGAGCGCGCAATCGTAATCCTTCACCAACGCGTCGACGAATCGTGGATTCATTTCGAACAGAAAGACGACGCATACGTCAGGGACCTGATCATGGACGAAATTGACATGGTCATTGAAGACCCCAAAGCGTACGGGATGCGGAGTCGCGGCGACATTCCTGCTGCCTGGGTGTATGACGAGGCACATCCTGGTGAAGTGAATATCGGCTGTCCCGTCACAGCGCAATGACCGTCATGCTGCGGCCAGGAGGCGTCGTTCAATTGAACCGTCGCCCAGACTCTCAAACGACGGCTCAAGCACGGAAATCGGCCGTTCAATTAGCGATGTAGGAACAGTGCCACCGCCGTCCACGAGTCAAATTCAGCACATCGACCTTAATCGGAATAGGCGGAATCTACTTTCACGGAAAATGAAGATACCTCCCACCCAGCATCGACGGAAAGAGTTTGTGAAAGATGGACTTGAGCTCCCTCCGTACTAATCCAGTATGAAGGGATCATGAGCTGTTTGGTGTTCGACTGCTTAGATTTGAGATTTGCAGTCACCGTATAAGATCCACAGCTCCGAGGGGTCGGGAGTGTTACCGAAAATAGAAGCATCCATTTGCCCGTGCCGAGATTTTTGGCCGGCTCCTGTTGGAGCGACGCGCTTACTTTGTTCTGCGGGATGCTCGGGAGCGGTGGTAAAAGAGAACGGTCAGGGACCGAAATACGGAAGGCCGAAAAATGAAGCAGACTGTAACCGCATCTATTTCCGCCGACGGCACTCGGATGACGTGTCAAATACGCAAATACACCGTCATTTTGGGCGTCTGGGCTGGCTTTGCCAGCCAATTGCGCAGCAAAACCTTCCGCGTTTCCTCCATCTTGAGGACAAGGAATATGGTGGCCGACAGCGAAATTTCCTAACCTACCACCGGCACCGTCATGTTCCCCTTGATATCCCCAAGCAGCAGAGAAAGATACCTCTGGCCACGGCTTTATATCAAACTTAACTTCCTCTCCGAAGAGTCGCCGCGCGAGCAGCCCCTTGTCGGGCTCCGTGAGGTCAACGTCTCCGCCCGCATTTTCACGAGTTGCTGAGGAAGCAACTCCTAGGAAGTTGCGTACGCGGTATTGAAAGAAGCTCTCCCCCGATACCGTTATTGGAGAGATAGTGCTCGACATCGCTTCCGCAAGGGCAACACGCGATTCCGATATTTGATATAGCAAGTAAGGCCGCATTGCAGATGCTGCCTCGCGAAGGCTGGGCGCTAGCACCGCCGTCGAAGATAAGATTGACTCAACGGCGACAAGCTTCTCGTGCAGCATGTCGATAGAGAATGCGGTTGATTCGATGTCCGGAGGATACGGATAATCAAGGTTCGTATTGTTATCGGCTGGCCAGTTTATTGCCTCCCGCAGACTTGCCATGTCGGCCGTGATTGGGACCGTGCTACCGTCTAACCCGGTCGTACCCTTCACTTCGTTGGGAAATCCTCTTATTCTTTCGATCAGGGATTCTGTCGTTATCGTGAAAACGCCGTCCTGATTGTTGCCCGTGCTCCCGCCTGACTGCGCATAGGTAATCTTGACACTCCGCCCGGATGTGACTTTCATGACCGAAGTTTCCATGTTGGCCTCGCCACGTGCGGCGCCTACAGCGCCCTTTATTTCACTGTGGAACTTTTCTAGATCGGTCTGAGAATTCGACGTGAACTCAAGTATGGCTGCCAACTCGCCACCATATCTAACAGTTCTTGCGAAGCAGGTCCCGTATTTTTCAACAAGTGAAGAGTACTGCTTCTTACTTATTAGACGCAGGATGTCATCTACTAATATGGCGTTTTCTATAGTTTCTTCTTTGGCGATCATTCGCATTTTGAACACCACATATGCACTCGATCGCTCAATTGTCGTGCTTTTGAAGAGACTCAGACTTGCGCTTCCGCCAGATATACCTTGTGCTCCATACGCGGCGGACAAGGAAAGGCTGAGCGTATTGGCCATTCGCGAGTAATCCTCGACATACTCGAAGACGTACTCTGGCCGAATTGAGGGCACAATCTTCTGGACAGTCGGATCTTTTTTAATCGCCCTATTGCGTGCCGTGTTGGTACGGGGTTCATATCCGATCCCCACATAGACAGATCCACCAACAGGGATGGTCGTGGCGACGGCGGAAGCTACCGTCGGACCGCTTTCGTCGAACCGACGAATAGACTGTAGTGATTCGCCCTGCCTGTCCATTTTTTTGCTCCTTACACTTTGACAGCCAAAGTGCACAATGGACCTAACAAGAACCAGACGTATGTGCCCTTCCGCACATAGCGTGCAAGTGAAGACGGACTTTTCGTGCTGCCTGACCGCCATCCCTGGCCCCTTCTGCTTGGAAGCGGACGCTGCGGCCGCACCCGTTTGAGTGGCCGCTCAGGGTCGATTATGCGTTTTGCATAAGTCGAGCGCCCAATGCGATCGTCGCGCTCGGCTGTCGGGCGCTAGCCGGCCAATTCCAGACATTGGGTCGGCGGCACTGAATTGGTGACAATCTGGCAAACTACGCGAAGCAGCGATACGTGGAGGGCGGTGGTGTCCATCGATGTAAAAGGCACGGAAGGCTACGCGGAGAATGCACAATCGCTCATCCGGCAATGGCAAGACGTCTCGTTTGCGGAACACCATGAGCCCATCATGCATCTGGTTCCGACGCACCCGGCCTGCATTCTCGACGTTGGAGCTGGTATCGGAACCGACGCCGCTGCTTTTGCGGCGATGGGGCATACAGTCGTAGCGGTCGAGCCGGTGGACGCGTTGCGCGCTGCCGGAATGAGGCTGCAGCCGTCTCCCCGGATCGAATGGCTGGACGATAGCCTGCCGGATCTCGCGACTCTGCGTTCGAGACGAAAGGAATTTGACTTCGTGATGCTGTCCGCCGTTTGGATGCACCTTAACGAAGACGAGCGTCGTTGGGCGATACCGAACGTGAGCGCTCTTCTGTGCGACGGCGCCGTGCTGGTCATGTCCTTGCGTCATGGCCCGGTTCCGGAAGGACGACGGATGTTCGACGTTTCGGCGGAAGAGACCATTCGACTCGCAAGTGCTTATGGTTTGCGAACCGTGCTGAACGTCCGGACCGAATCCATCCAACATGGAAATCGGCGCATTGGCGTGACGTGGACCCGACTGGCCTTCGTCAAAGACGGCCCACTGGGCTAACCTCGGCTGTCAACATCAGGCAATAGACGGCCAATAGTTGCCATTCGCGCAACACACAAGGCCGTCATTGCAATGGCCGGTTCACTTCGGAACCGGTCGGATGCCCCGATGGAAGCAACCTCGGCTAGTGAATCTTCTATTACTTCTTCAATGCCAACCCGGCAAAGACTACAGCATCGGCAGACGGGCGCGAGTTCCGGCGCGACGATGGCGTGAACGAGGCGACCTTTTTGAGACTGCGTTCGCGTTGAACATCTGTAGCTAGCTTCGTTATAGGTGGGCCTCTATGGGACATGCAGACAATCCAAGGCACATTTCGCGACGGATTTCGATGCCGCGGTTTGATAGGCGCGCGTAACGCAAACTGATTTCCAGACAGGCTCCAGCGCCTTCCTTTCTTTTCGTGGAATGAACTTGAGAGTTGTCCGGTCGGATCTTGCATTTGCGGGCAAAAGCGGCGGTGTGGTTAAGGTAATCCTCAGCGCCTCGGACTATAACGGTTAGCGATCTGCATCATCTGGCGGACCTTTTCAAGGACGGCGTTTAACGCTAAGGCGTCAGCGTCTCAGCGCTTCAATCGCGACTTGCGTTGTCGCATTACTGTTAGAATGGTCTGGTACTGTCTCTGTTCGGCACATAGGCACGAAATGTTTCGTGCCTCAGCCGGCCGGCGAGGAGTGCTCGCCGTCCTTGAAAAGCGGCAAGATACTCATCAGCGCACCCAGCACGCAGTCCCGGTAGAGGTAGAGCCCTCCGGAGAGCGACGGTAGCGTCTCGTCGACGGCAAGCACCGCCGGCATCACCGTGCGCCACGTCTCGGGCGCGAGCGCGTGGGACCCGTCCAGATGCGCGGCGAAGCGGTCGAACAGACTGGACACGCGCTGCAGCGCAGCCGCATCGAGCACACTGTCGAGCACAGGCGGCGGATCGCCGTCCAGCATGAAGTCCTCCCATTCCATCAGGTCGAACAGGAACTGGCCTCCTTTATATAGCGGCGAGGTGGACAATGCGTCGAGCAGCGTCCGCGCCGTCTCCGGGTGCGCCTCGCGGTACGCTATTCCGCGCCGCCCGAGCGTGCACAGCACGACTCGCAGCCATGCGTGGCCGTTGCCGAGGCTTTCCAGCAACCGACCTTCAGCTGAGTTGAGAGGTTCGGGATGGTCGATCATAGAGCGCGCGTGGTCACGTAGTGTGCAATCTGGCGCAGCACCGCTTTCGCCTCGTTGTCGGGAATGAAGGAAAGGTCGGACTCGAAGCGCGTCACACCTTCCAGTGCAAGTTTGTCGGCCACTTCGATCGCGTAGTCGATCGAGCCGAAGCGCTTCATGGCGGCAAGCATTTCTTCGGCGTGCTCGCGGCCCTTCTTCACGCGCGGCAATTTGTTGATCCGGCTCATCGCTTCGCGCGTGCGCGGATCCGCAGTGCGAAAGAGGTGAATCATCATGACCGTGCGCTTACCCTCGAGCAGATCGCCAAGACTTTCCTTTCCGTAAAGTGCTTCCTCGCCAATCAGATTGAGTACATCGTCCTGAATCTGAAACGCGACGCCAATCGCGCGAAATGCAGCGTTAAATCGATCGAGGAGTTCGGGCGCGCCGACCCCCGCGCATACCGCACCCATCCGGCACGGCGTGATGCACGTATACCAGCCCGTCTTTTGCGTGCTCATCGAGAAGTAATCCGCGTCGTGCCGTGGCACCGCATTGCGATGGATCCAGCCTAGTTCGACTGCCTGGCCTTCCACAGTTTCGCGGCACATATGCATGATCTCGTGGATTAGCGCGAGCGTACGCGCAAGTCCAAGGGTGGGCAGGTTGGATAGTACCGCGTCGACCGCGAACAGATTGAGCCCATCGCCGGCGTTCACGGCAAGCGCCACGCCATGTTCGGCATGCAAGGTCGGCTTTCCGCGGCGGCTTTCCGATTCGTCGGCGATATCATCGTGAATCAGAAAACCGTTGTGAAACAGTTCGATCGCGGCCGCGGCGCGTACGGCTTCCTCGGCGCGCCCACCTAGTGCAACGCAGGTGGCGATGGTGAGCGTAGGACGCAGACCCTTGCCTTCGCGCACCGGGTAGGCACGCATCAGGTCGTAGAGTTCGGCCGCTGGCTCCCGCTTCGGGATGATGTCAAGAATTTCCTCCACGACCCGCATCTTGAACGCCTTCATGGTTTCCAGCAGGTCATTGTCCTGCACTGTCGGCCACGCCCACCAGGCACTCGAATTCCGCCCATCCCACAGCGCGTAGGCGGGCTGTGTCATCGGCAGGCCGTTATAATCGACGGCGAGGTCGGCAGGACTGCGGCGATCCAGGTATTCGAGCGCGGACCAACGGGAGTGACGCGGCGGCGGCCACGTGCCGGCTTCGCTCACTACATCGCGCGGCGTGCTGGGACGGCCCCAGCGTTGCGGCTGCCGTGCGCGCCAGTCCTGCCACAACGCCTGCACCGCCCGCAAGCCCGCACCGCGCTGCGCCAACAGACTGAAACAGCGCCAGCTCGCCAGAACCGCCTCGCGCTCGCCGCGCACGTCGAGACTGCCGGCCCATATCTCGTCTACTGGCTTGCGTGCGAGGTCGAACAACAGATTCATGCCCCGGTCGTCGAAGTACACTTCCACCGCGCTCTCGCCGGGCAGGCCTTCGGTCGCCCACAGGCGACTGTGACGTGCGGATAGTGCAGCCTTGCTGCCATCGCCGAAGTGTAGGCCGAGCGTGAACGGGCCGAGTTCAACTGCCGCAGCCGCTACGATCGCTGGCGCCCTGGAACTGAGCGCCTCCACGGTAGCAATCAGCAGCGCGGCCGCACGCTCAGTCTCCACCGGCTCCCCCGGCGAATTCGGCGATGCCGCGCGTCTCGAACGCGAAATCGGCTCCATTCAGGCGCCCATGCACCCGTACAGGGCCGATCACCTCGTGCACGCTGAATGGTTGCAAGCTCGTTTCCGAAGGAATCACGACGCGCGCGGCGGAGTCGACATCGAGATCGATGAGCAGACGGTCGTCGCCCTGAGCACCGGTTATCACGAGGCGTGAGGGAATCGGCGCCATCGGCGCCACGCCGAACAGGTTGGCGAGCTCGGGCACCTGGCGCACTTTGTCGCGCGATAGCTGGCCACGCACGGCCATGCTGACGTTGCGGCGCGCGAAGTGCCGGACCATGCGTCCGTCGCGCCAAAGCATCAACGATGCGGTCGTCGCGCCGACGGGCGCGGGGGGATTGATAAAAGTAAACACTAGGGCCCAGGCTGGCGGTGCGGTTGGCCCGTCGGCGAGCGCTTTGGTTGGCGCATTGGCAAATCCAAACACCCAGCCGCCCAGCTCCGGCCAGCCCCAAAAACCGCGGACCCGTTCGTGGTAGCCGACCGCTCGCGCGAGGCGTCGCGTACCGTCCTTGAACGACCACTCGCCTTGTGCCGTCACGCCCGTTTCGGACTGCCAGCGCAAGTGCTGGTCATCCGCGAAGGGCGCGCATTGACTCACGCACGGATGGCTCGTTCGCGACAACAGGAGATCGACCGCGGGAGCGCCAGCCACCGCGGCGAGACGCAAAGGCGTGGCCTGACCGTGATCGTGGGGCTGGTGGAAAGCGGACCACAAGGGCGCGGCAGTTCTCGCGTTGAACTGGCTCGCTTCCCAGCCCGAATCGCGCCGATGAAGCAGGAGGATGGTGGTGCACTGTGGTGCTCGCGCATCCTCAGCGCATGCCGGGCCGAGCCAAGCAACGTTGGCGACGAGGCCCAGTTCGCCGTCCGTGGAAAGCAACGCATAGTGGAGCCACCGACGCTCGAGCGTGCGCGTCATCGGCGTGTCGGGAAATGGCCCACGAGGCCCCAACGCATGGTGGACGGCGCGGCTCTTTTCGTTGGCGCGGCGGCGAATGTTGGCAGGCATTGCCTTGGATTCCCCTTGCTCGTTGTCGCCTTCTTCTGGAACCGCCAGCTCGAATGGTTGTACTCTCGCAGCGGCTCAATACGTTTTAGCACGTGCCGCACGCCACAAGGAAAAACGCTGCGTCGATAAGTCAAGGTTGACGAGGTTGATCACACTCACTCGCGGCGCGAGTTCTTATGCTAGCTCACTTGCCAATACATGGCTATTTGGGAATGGACTTCTATAATGCGTCGAGAAGACGGAGTGAAAGTGGACCGATGTACTCAGGCAGTGCGGGAGGGACGGCATGACGGAGACTTCCGAAAAGAACGCTGGCCACGGCCCAGGCAAAGATCCGCGCAAGGCTCCAGTCAAACGCTCGGCCAAGCCCAGCAGCGCAACAGCGACCGCGCTCAGCACGCCGCGCTTTGCGCGCCTCGAAATCGACAGTCATCGCTCGCTGGCCAATGCGCAGGCCGAAATTGCAAAGCGCATAAATGCCAATTCTGGCTGGGGTGCGATGCTGATGATCAACCCTGTGCTCGCCTTCAAGGATTTGGGGGTGAATGTCTCCGCCAGAATGGCTGATCACATCTTACGAAGCATTCAGTATCGTGCGCCTCTACGTGCGCGGCGCGCGGCGCTGGAGAATTCGCTAGCGCAAACGCTCGGCGAGACGCCTCGGCCCAACGATCGGAAGTGGCTCGCCAACGTCCTCTTCAAACGTCTCGAACTGCCGCCGCTCGCCTGCGGGGAACACGAGCCCGTCTACCTCCCGACCCTCGCTGATGCCGCCATCCGGACTGCCGCATCGCTGCGCCCCGCCACTCCACCGCGCCCGCGCTATCCCGAGGCGCGTCGTTTCGCTGCACGTAACCGTGTGGCCGTGACTCCCTGGCACGCAACAGTGAGATATCTGGATCTGGATGCACCCTTGCCGGCGTTGCATGAAGCATCGAGTGCGCCGCACGAAGTGGCTGTCGAGCAGTTGTATTTCTACAAGGACAGCCATCCGACAGTGCGCGACCTGCTTGAACTAGTCATGCTCCAGCACCAGGGCTTCGCTTTTCAGAAGCCCGATGCGTATCGCAAGATCCGCGATGGCGTGAAGCACAACGCCTTCCGTGCCTGGATCACGGGCGTGCAGTTCAAGACCTCGGGCGAGGACGCATGAGCCTCACGGCAAATTTCGACTACTGTGTTGAACTGGGCATCGGGCCCGTACGTTCCATCTTCCATCTGGCCTTCAAGAACGAGCAGCGCTTTCCACACAATGTCGGCCCGTTCGTGCGCAACTTTTCCGGACGCACGGTAAATGTTTCCGTGTTTGTTCTGGATGACGACACCGATCCCGCCGATCTGACCTTTGCGGACCCCAAGCACATCAGCTTCTCGTTCCCGTTCGACATCACCGTGGAAGTGCCGGACGCACCCGATCCGTCGTTGAGCCGCATAACCTTGAAGTCGCGCGTGAACGTTCCAGCGCTGCTTTCCAGTTGGACCGAGGATGGCGCGGACGTGCTCGGACTCGACTTCGCCGGCGTCACACCGTCCGACGTCGATATCGTCAGTCTGGATGGTCTCCCCTCGCTGGATGCCTCAAGCTTCGAGGCTGCCGTGCACAGCCGATATGCGGCCATGAGCACTCACAGTTTCAGCTTTGCGGGCAACACGCTGCTGCTGTACGACGGCAGCCGGGACCCTGGGCTCGACCCGCCCAATGCGGCCACGCCGTTCGAGATCACAACGGCGCTGGAAGACCACGGTGGCATCCAGTTTGTGAAACTCACCGCGCCGATTCATGTCTCTGTGCCGTTAGCGGCGGGATACCAGTCTTACGGGCGAATCCAATTCTGGCGCGAAGTGGTGTCCGGCGAGACCACAGTGACCGTGAACATGGCCCAGGAACCCGCGGATGCATCGCTCAAAACCGTGGTGGAGCTCGATCAAGCTTCATTCGCGCGCGACGCGATCATCGCGGCCCTCACGCCGATGGCCGTGAATGCGCTGGCTGGCTTCGGAACGATCACGGAGCCAGCATTCAGCGACGCGGGCGCGCGCACCCTGCTGCAGAACGAGATTGCCAACTATCTGCAACCGTTGCGCTTTCCAGTCTACACGCCGCGCTCGGGCGATCCGAACGTGCCGCTGTCGACGCCCGTCGGCTTCCTGCTCCCGGCCGACGGCGTGCTGGCAATTCTGATGAACCGTCGCGACGACACGGTAGCGGACAGTGCGCCGGACAATTTTCTTGGCGGCCGGCAAGTGGCGCTGGCGGTGGGACGCGCACGGTTCATGGAGTTCATCGCAGCAGCCATCCAAGCGCAATTTCCGGGGCTGAACAATGGCGGCGCGGAAGTCCATACCTCCCAGGGCGACGCCACGCTCAAATCGCTTTCAGTGGATCCCTCCGATCCGGGCGAGCACGATCAGGGCCGCGGTCATCTGTGGACGAGCGGCGAAGCGGAAGTGCACATCGACTGCTGGCCCGATCCGGACGTCAGCTTCGCCGGGCCGATTTTCCTGAATGCCACTGCGACCGAGACCGACCAGGCATGCAGTCTGGATATCGATGCCCAGGCGGGCGATTTTGACTTTGATGAGAGCTGCTGCGACGTTTTCCTCGACCTTATCATCCCGATCGTCGGCTGGATGATGCTCGCAGTTGTGGAAAGTACCATCGGCGACGTGGGCGGTGAACTGGCGGGGCAAATCGCCGGCGAGCAGGGCCGCACGATCAACGCGATTCCGCCTGTGGTCAACGGTGTAGCAGAGGTGCAGGCCTGTCTCGAAGATTTGCTAGTACAGCGTCAAGGCGTCGTGCTGCCGGGCAAGCTGCGCGTGCGGCGGCTAGGCACGAGCTTCGAGGATCTTGCGGCGAATGGCGATTTGCCGCGTCCATAGTGCGGCGGGCACTCGATTGACCTGAACACAATACGTTGCGCCCCGTTTTGACAGGACGCGCGGTCAGGATAGGAGCGGTGAACATGGCAAATCAAATCAGGACGGTCCGTGGATTCGTTGTGCGGATGGAAGTTGGTCGCGCCGGATTGGTGGTGGCTCGGTTGCTGGAAGACTCGGGTGACACCAGCGAGTATCAGATCGAAGACTTGGATGCAGACCCAGAGCGGTTCAATGAACGGCTCTCCAAGCTCGGCATCCTGCGCGATGCGATGAACCGGGCCGAACCGGTCGAGATCGAGTACTTGACAGGTGAAGGCGGCGACGGCCCCCGTATGCTCGATCGCGTCGTGCGTATCACGCGCGACAGTGTGGCCGCATTTGGCAAGCTGGACACAGTCGATGGTTTCGTGACCGACCTTCAGCTATTCGCGGAGAACCGCACCGGCGCCCAAGCCGAACAGGCCGACCGCGCTGAAATCAGTTTATTGACGGGTGCGCTCGCTACCTCGAACCTCGTCCTCGATATGCAGGTGCCAGAAAGACACACGGCGCGTGCGCAGTTCGACTGGGTGCTCGCCGCCTACCGCAACGGCGAGGCGGTCCGGCTCTGGTTCGATGCACAGACGCGCCGCGTGGTGGCGGTCGGCGCCAGCCATGGCAGCGCTGACGACAACAAGACCGGCGCGCAGCTTATCGACGGCTTCGTGGAATCCCTCTCGCTTTGCGTGCCTGGCGTGGCTGGAGGGAATCTCGCGCGAGTCCGGTTCACGACGGCGCCGGCCTTCTTCGGCAACGGCAACTATGTGCCCCTCGCGCCCTTCGTGCCGGTCACCCTCGATTTCGTGGTTCCCAAAGGATCGGATGGCTACCGCCTGTTCGAGGCAGGGCTGCGTGACAATTTACGCATGCAGGTGCGGGCAGTCCCGCTTGCCCAGGCGGCAAGCGACACACCGCCCAAGCAGTCCGTGGAAGCACCCGCGCCGGCAGCGGCCGACACGCGCGCCGCCTCGCAGGACGCCGGCCTCGCGGACTACTGGCTCGCATGTTGTCCGGTGTTGCTTGCGCCGCTTGCGTCCGCATCGCGTCCGGTATGGATCCGCATCGCCCGCGAAACGCTCGACCATGGTATCGAGGGCGTCGCCTGCACCGAAGGCCTGCCCTCGAACGACCTGAGCCCGCTGACGCTACGCGACCTCAGGATTCCGTACCCAGCGCAGTGGACTGGGTGGGGTTGCTTCAACCATGGCGTCTACCGCTTCCAGTTCCAATTGGATGTACCCTTCAGGTTGTGTGTGGATGACGAACCGCTTTGCCTACATGTCGATGCGGACGGCAAAACACGCTTCGCTCATGCGTGCCTTTGCGGCGAATGTGAAGTGGTGGTGAGCCTCGAAGAATGGACTTGTGACAAGACATTCTCGATGGACGTCTATCGACTGCGTTGAACACCTTGACGGGAGACAGTCATGGCCGATCCAGACAAGAAAGAAGTGACCGTGCGGCAGGTCGACGGCGAGCGCTTCGCACTGGACCATCATGGGCAGGTGGCGCTCACAGGACACGAATGCGCGCCGCCGATGCAGCACAGCGCGCAGATCGTGCACAGGACGCCGGCCCATCAGCCGCTGGTGCATATGGTGTGCTGGGGCGAAGAGCGAGCCTGCGAGGTCGAGGTGAAAGGCCGCGTCCTGTTGGCGGGCGACGCAGAGGCGCCGGTGCAGGTGCGCATCGCGCATGACTTCACGACCGAACATCGTCAGCGGCATCGCGTCGAGCCAGTGGATCATACCCTGCATGTGGACTCGCAGCTCGTCAGGCCGATTCACCATGCACTGCAAATGCGCACGCCGCTGCAAATGCGATTTTGCAATCCGTGGCACCTCGCTTCCGACTACGTGATGGAAATCCGTCTGGGCGACAGGCCGCTCGTCACCGTGCACCTCACCGGCGCCACTGTGGCTACACCCCAGCCCTGCGAGGATCTCGACCCTTGCGCTACTGGCCGAACCTGACAAGGACCACGATGACTGACGATACAAGGAACGGAAAGCAGGATGGCAATCCAACCGGACAGGACTCGGAGACTACGGCCCGCGAACTTGCCGACAGCCTGGGCCAAGTCATCCATTCGGCACTCGGCGTGGGAGTCGCGCTCAGCCGTCTGGCCGCCAAGGCCACCGGCAGCGGCAGCGGCAGCGGCAGCGAGGAGCAGCCAGCGGCCGGGGCGGGACCTGTCAGCGTCATCGTGCATTACAGTCTGACCGCGGTACGCAACATGACCGGCACTTTGACAGGCATCTTGCCCGATCTGATGCCCTCCGTGAATGTCAGGCCCGTATCCGCCGATGGCTCGGCGGCGCCCGGCGCTCACGCACCGGCCAGCAACTCCGCCATGGGCGCGATGGTACCGAGCGTGCATCAGGGTGCAACGCTGCGCGTTCCCCTGTCCGTGCAGAACCCCGCGAACGAGCCCCTTCTCGCGCTCACGCCACGCTGCGAGTCGCTTGAATTCACCGGTTCGGACAGTGCTCATGTGCTCACGCACGACGCATTCCACTTCGCGCCGGCCGCTCTATCCGTCGCCGGGCGGGACTTCGAGAAGCTCACCGTACTGGTCGACGTGCCGGCGGATGCCGCGCCCGGCCGCTACACGGCGCGGATCGACTCGCCCGAAGGCGGGCTCGCGCTCAGGCTGGACTTCGACATTCTCGAAGCAGAGCACACTCCACCCGGGGCCTAGTCCTCGGCTGGTTTCAGTTGCTCTGGCACGGCGAGCGGCGGACGTGGCTCGTCAACGAACCCTTCGATCATCCGCACGAGTGTCGTATAGGCCACTGACCCCACGTCCGCGACGAGGTCGACTGCGCGGTGCATGTCTCGGCGCAAAGCGCCCGGCAGAGGTTCGTCGCGCCCGCGTTTCAAGGCCTCCGCAGAAATCGTGCTGTCGCGTAGCTTTTCGGAAATACTGACTGCCATCGCAAGTTCTCGCTCCAGCACGAGCGCAGCGGATTCCCCCAAATGGCGCGCGTCGCGTGCCAGCGTGCGCACCGAGCGCACCACATCTTCCAGCCCGGTCGGCTTTTCCGCAGCAAGACCTGGTTCGTCCATGATTCTCTTCTCCAGTCAGCGCCGACAGACAACATGCCGGCAATGCTCTTCATGCTTGTCACTACATGTGCCCGGGAGCGCCTCTCTCGGCTGTCTCGAGCATGCGTCGGGGTGCCGCTTGCCGCTCGTGCTGAAGGCCTCGTGGTAGGCGGAAGACGATGTGCTCCACCTCGCCGAACTCTCGCACCGGCAAGGGCCCAAACGTGTACTGCAAATGTGCGAGCAGCGCCTGCAACACGTCCTCTGGCGAAGATGCGCCGGCCGTAATGCCTAGGTGCTCGCAGCCGTCGAGCCAGCTGCCGTCGAAGGCTTCCACACCGCTTAGCAAATGAGCGCGCGCGCCGCATGCAAGGGCCACTTCCACCAGACGGAGCGAATTCGAACTGTTCTGCGCGCCCAATACGAGGATCGTGTCGCAACGGCGGGCCAGCTCCGTCATCGCACGTTGGCGATTGTCCGTCGCATAGCAGATGTGGGCTTTAGGCGGTTCCATGAGCAACGGGAAGCGCTGGCGCAGGATCGCCAGCACGCTTTCCGTGTCGAGCACCGAAAGTGTCGTTTGCGTGGCGCAGGCCACTCGCTCCGGATCAGGGACCGAGACCTGCCGGGCATCCTCCTCATTCTGCACCAGCACTATCTTGCCCGTGCACTCAGATCCGCCATCGCCTTGAAAATGCCCCATGCTGCCGAGCGTCTCGGCGTGACCGCGATGTCCGATATAAATGACGCTGTTTCCCTGCCGGGCGTGACGGGCGATCTCGAGATGGACCTTGGTAACGAGCGGACAAGTGCCGTCGAACACCCGAAGCCCGCGCGCCTGAGCCGCCTTCTCGACGTCCGCTGGCGTGCCGTGTGCGCTGAAGATCAGCACCGCGCCATTCGGCACCTCGTCGAGGGACTCCACAAAAACTGCTCCGCGTGCACGCAGATGATTCAACACGTGAGGGTTGTGCACGATTTCGTGGCGCACGTGCACCGGCGCGCCAAACTGGTTCAGAGCCTGCTCGACCACCGCGATTGCGCGATCGACGCCGGCGCAGAAACCCCTGGGATTGGCAAGATAGATGTCCATTTGCCGGTGCTCGTCGAGTGACACGATTTGGATCTCAACGACCCTGCGATTCTGGCGGGCCGAAGAACGCAAATAATACTTACCCAAGTATAGGTGGTTGTAGTGCAATTTCGATGCGTCGGCGGTCGCGTTCGAGCAATTGACGAGCACGGGTCAATGAGCAAGCTGAACGGCATCGGCACCTCGCGCACCTGCACTCGAGCACGGCACAGCGTCGGCATTTTCGATGTCATAGTGTCGCACCATTTCAAGAATTGAAATGGGCACCGGCACGAGCGTGAAAAATCACGCAAGCGATCTTATCTGATGTCGCGGGCAAACTGACATGTCAATCACCTCACTTGCTTCGGTTGCGTTCCCGGCTTTGGTGCGCTGACGCGGGTGCCGCGTGCGTGGATGCGGACACCTCAGGTTTCACCTGTTTGTCGACCTCGTCAAGGTTCCATACAGTTTGCGCACCACGCCGATCAACAACGAATTGGATGGCACGAACGTCACGCGTTCATCGGCGCGTCCGGCTCTTCAGAGCCAGCTCGATAGAACCCTCCAGTTCTGCCTGCGCAATGTCATGAGCTAACGTCAAGAGTGGTGGTGCGACACGTGTCGCCGTCAGCCGCGCGTCAAGCGGCATGTAGTAGGCGGTAAAGCTCGTTTTTGCCTTCTTACGCGCGGCGAACGTATTGTTTGCGGTGCCGTAACCTGCTGTACGACCAGCAGTTGCCTATCCGGACATGCGTTCTCGGTAACGGGTCGGTGTGAAGCTCCGGAGACAACGTGCCTCTCGATTGACGACTCACCCCGGTGACGTGGAAGGAGTCGACACTGCCAGCCGCCGCGCGGTGTGAGGTGCCAGGCAAGTTCCGCATGCGCAACGTAAGTGAACTGTTGTAACCCTCGTTATGACGATTGGGCCAAAGCGGCTGAAAGGCCCAGACCAAAAGGTATGCAGCCGGTTGTTTCCGTCACCACTGGAAATACGTCGTCACAAGTGCTGCTGGGGGAAAGGCAGGCGCTAAACGGATAGGCCCGGGGACATTCGGGTCGGCAATGACGGGAACGTGGTAAGTCCAATTGTCCGCCCACGCCGGAAATTTGGCTATGGCAGGTGACCCGTGAGGGAAGCTGTTGGGCAAGTGGATATGAGAACGCGGAAAAAGCGAATGGCGGGCGGTAATAGTTCGCATAGGGGTTCAAGATTTGCCCTGACTTGAAAGAGTGCAGACTTCCGCGTGGTGCAGTTGTCGCAGGTCCACGTCTGAGATTCATCGAGGGGAAGCTTGTGAGAGACCGGTATCACCACGGTTCAGCGCCCTTCGTCTCAGCGATGAGGCGAATCAACAATGTGATGCTTGCGAAGGGCTCGTGCAGCTTGCGAGACCGGCGTCATTGCGACGCTTAATGCTGTGCTCGAGCCGTATGCGGGGAAACTCGCACGTACGGTTCCTCGGGGGCTGCATTCCCGGGAGGGAGTGTGGCTACCCACTTACGAGCATTTTGACGGCGGTCGATTTCAAGCGGCGAGTTTCTGCTGACCCGGTCGATCGTCTTGCACCGGTTCGCCGTCCTTGAAGGCAACGCCTTCGAGCAACAGCTTGATCTTTTCTGGGCCGTTGATACGGCGCCAGGTTTTCTCGGCTTCCTCGATCAGCTTGAATGCCAGCCCGAGGAACGTTGGTCGTGATACGCAGTTACGCGTGCGTGTCGTGCGATGGCGCACCATGGCGAACGTCGATTCGATTGCGTTCGTCGTTCGCAAGTGCTGCCAGTGTTCGGCAGGAAAGTCGTAGAAGGCCAGCAAGCTTTCGCGGTCTTTCTTCAACGTCTCGGCCGCCCTCAGATATTTGGCCGAATAGATCGACACAAAACGATCGAACGCAGCGTGCGCGTCGGCGCGTGTTGCGGCCATCTATATCGATTGCATGTCGGCCTTCGCGCGGGCCTGTTGCGATTTGGGCAGCGCATTCATGACGTTTCCCATTTTATGAAACCAGCAGCGCTGGCCACGCGTGGCCGGATACACCTCCTCCAGCGCCGCCCAGAAGCCCATCGCGCCGTCGTGCCGCGCGTCAAACAAGATGAGAGCAGCGCGTCAATCAGGATGAGAGTACTGGCGTTGCGGCAGCGGTGGAGGGCGTAGCCCGGAAACGCTGCCGCAACGCCGCGCCGAGGAGTCCGCCCCGCTGCCGGGGTGCCTTGTCGGTGGTCGCGGTAAATCGGGTATGAACAGCTCTTCCATGTAGCGAAGGGAGGCTGAGTTGCCCGGCCGACACATCAACGACCATCAGATGAGGCTCTACATGAAGTACAGACTCAAGGAAGGACCAGCTCAAGCGGCTGCGCGCGCCGGGTTCAGCGCCGCCACGGGTTATCGCATCGATCAGGACCGGCGACTGCCATCGCAGAAGAAGGCACCACGTGCGCGTCGCCGTCCCGATCCCCTGGCGGCAATCTTTGACGCCGAGATTGTGCCGCTGCTTCAGTCCGCCCCCGGCATCCGGCCGATGGCCGTACTGGACGAGATGCTTCGGCGCCATCCCGACCTTCCGGGCAACGTGCGCCGCACACTGGAGCGCCGTATTCGCGACTGGCGCGCACTCCATGGCGAGGAGCATGACGTTATGTTCCGTCAGGTACACGAACCCGGTCGTCTCGGGTTGTCCGACTTCACCGAGATGGACAGCCTGGGCGTCACCGTGGCGGGTGTCGCGCTTGACCACCGCCTCTATCACTTCCGGCTGGCCTGCTCGGGCTTTGAGCACGCTCACGTCATTCTCGGCGGCGAGAGCTATGTCGCGCTGGCTGAAGGGCTGCAGAACGCCATCTGGGCACTCGGCGGCGTGCCGCGCGAACACCGCAGCGACAGCCTTTCGGCGGCGTTCCGCAATCTCGAAACCGAGGCGCGCGAGGATCTGACCACACGTTACGAGGCGCTGTGCGCCCACTACGGCATGCAGCCCACGCGCAACAACCGTGGCATTGCCCATGAGAACGGCTCCATCGAGAGCCCTCACGGCCACCTCAAGAACGCAGTGCGCGATGCGTTGCTTCTGCGCGGCACCAACGACTTCGATGATCTCGATTCCTATCGCCGCCTCATCGACGAGATCGTCGGTCGCATCAACGCGCGTAATGGCAAACGCATTGAGGCCGAGCGGGCGCTGCTTCAGCCTCTTCCGGCCCAGCGTACGTGTGACTACGAGGAAACGCGCGTGTACGTCACGACCACCTGTGGCTTCGTCCTGCGCAAGGTGTTCTATACCGTCCCGTCCCGGCTGATCGGCCATCACCTGCGCGTGCGCCTGTACGACGACCGGCTGGAGCTGTTTCTGGGCAGTACGGCCCTGATGACACTGCAGCGCGGCCGTGCGGGTCCCAAGGGTAAGCACGGCCACGTCATCAACTACCGACACGTCATCCACGCGCTGCGCCGCAAGCCCATGGCACTGCTCAACCTGGTCTACCGCGATCAGATCTTTCCGCGCGAGGCCTTTCGCCTGAGCTTCGATCGCCTGCTCGAGCAGCTCCCGGAGCGTCAGGCATGCAGGACCATGGTTGAACTGCTCAGCCTGGCCCACGAGCACAACTGCGAAGCGCAACTGGCCCAGGCGCTGCAGCAGTGCCTGGACGATGGACAGTTACCCGACCTGGACGCACTGTGTTCGCGTTTCGAAGCGACGCGCACGAACAGCATGCCGGAGGTGAACGTCCAGCTAGCACCGCTGAGCGACTACGAAGCCCTGCTTGACGACATGGCAACGGAGGTGACGGCATGAGTCTCGACATCGATGCCACCCGCCTGTCGCTGCTGCTCAACGATTTGCGGCTGCCCGCCATCAAGCAGATCTGGTCCAGCTTTGCCGAGCGCTCCGACACGGAAGGCTGGCCGGCAGCGCGCCTGCTGATGGCGCTGGCCGAACACGAGATCGCAGAGCGCGATCGACGCCGGGTCGAACGTCACCTCAGGGACGCCAAGCTGCTGCCGGGCAAGACACTGGAGAACTTCGATTTCGACGCGGTGCCAATGGTGTCGCGCGCGCACGTCTCGGCGCTTTGCGCTGGCGATGGCTGGTTGCGTAACGGCACCAACCTGATTCTTTTGGGGCCGAGCGGAGGGGGCAAATCGCACTTGTCGTCGGCCATCGGACTGAGCCTGCTGGAGAAGGGCTGGAAGGTCCTCTTCGCTCGCACTACCGACCTCGTGCAACGGTTGCAGGTCGCGCGCCGCGAGCTCGCGCTGGAGTCCGCCATCAACCGGCTGGATCGCTTCGACCTGGTCATCCTGGACGATTTCGCATATGTCAGCAAGGATCAGGCAGAGACGTCGGCGCTGTTCGAGCTCATCAGCGCCAGGTATGAGCGCCGTTCCCTTTGCATAACGGCCAACCAGCCGTTTGGAGAATGGGACAAGGTTTTCCCCGACCGGGCCATGACGGTGGCCGCCGTCGACCGGCTGGTCCATCACTCGACCATCTTTGAGCTGAACGTTGAAAGCTACCGTCGCCGTACTGCCCTGCAGCGCAAGCAGCAGGGACCGGGACGCCCGGCCAGTAGAGCGACACCAAAGAACGTTGGCGTGCCACCGACACAGGAGGATCAGCACGGCATCGACCTCACCGAATGACCCGCTGTTCTCATCCTGATTGACGCCGGCTAGCTTTGCCTGCGAGTCGCGCGTCAATCAACCCCGACATCACCTTCCACGCCACCACATTCTCATCCTGATTGTCGCGCAGCCGGAATACCTGCGGCGTCACCATTACACAGCAATCCTCAACGACTGGGGGCTTAACCTTGATTGTCGCGCGACACCCACTCGCCCGCGTCAATCAACGCCGCGCGTCAATCAATAAACGCTTGCCAGCGACAATCAACATCGGCATCATCATTTCTGCCGCGACATTCTCAACTTGATTGTCGCGCGTCTCTCATCCAGATTGTCGCGCCACACCGTCGCCTACCGCCAGCCGTGGCCCTGCCTTCAGCCCGCGCTATTTCAGGTCCTGAAGAAGCTCTAGCCACGACGCTTTTGTCTCGCGATACCCATCGCCGATCGCCACGCGCTCTTTGCTGCCGTCTGGTTTTACGCCGATGATGACCAGCAAGCATTGCCCATCAGAGTTCTCGCTACGCAGTCCCCGTATGAATGCCGTCGACCCACCAATAAACGTAGTGCGACTTGGACATGTCACGCCGGCTCCAAGCCACATGCTCCTCGGCCCATTGCGCCCTTAAGCCGGCTCACCACGTTGGCCGACAGGCCCTTGGCGTCATCACCGAGCAGCACGCTCAACGCTTCGCCCATGTCGCCCGTCGAGATGCCCTTCAGATACAGCCAGGGCAGCGCTGCGCTAACGCGAGGCGACTTCCTCACGTACGGCGGCACGATCTTCGAATTGAACTTCACGCCCGAACCCGAGCGATCTCGCACCTTCGGTACCTTCACCGCTATCGGCCCGGCGGCCGTCAACACCTCGCGCTCTGGCAAGTAGCCGTTGCGCACAACTGCGCGTTGCCCTTGCAAAGTCTTGACGTTCGCGAACCGCTCCATCAGCTCTGACAGCTCCGCTTCGATCGCCTGTTGAATCACTTGCCGCGCCCCGTGACGAACCAATTCGTCCAGGCCAAGCCCGACTCCCGATAGACCGACGACTGCTTTTTCCGTATCCTTGCTCATGGTGGATGGTTTGTTTTTTTGCTGGGTTCCCGACTTCGACAATCAGATTCTCAGCTGAAACCTCCACCGCCTTCAACTTCCCGCCTCAACTCCCCCGTACACCACTTCCGACTTTAGCTCCAATGTCATGGGCGTTATGCCTTCCGTATATTTTTTTGGCGATTCTTTAAAGCAGTCACGTTTGGATTGGCCTGTGGCGAAGGCATCCAATCCCCGATGAAGAACAGCGTGTGCAGACCCGGAAAATCTTCATTGTTGCGTTTCGTACGGCAGAGGCGGCCGATATGTAAGATGCTGCAATGTCTTGTTCTCTGATCCTGTTGGCGCCCGGGTGCAAGTTGTTGCGGCTAAAAGTAAAAGCGCGAGTGACCGTACCGAGCGACTGTTCGAGATCTGATACCTGCCGTTGCAACTCTGACGAGCCGACCGGCAGGAATGGGTCGGTTTCAGACGTGCGCGCCGGATTAAGCGACTGCCGCGAGGAGCGCGCCAAGGCACAGTCACAACAGCTGCTGCTGATCCTGCTCCGCTGCCGCCGGTTTTGGTTTGCGCGGCGGCAGCGGAAACGGTTCGGCGTGCATGGCTTCGACGGAATAGAGTTGAAGAAATGAGCGGGCCTCGTCGACCGATTGGCACGATAGCCAATCACCGTACTCCGTCGGCGGCACAATCACTACCGAGCGCTTCTCGTCACCTGGCTTGTGGAAGCGCTTCATAAGCGGATGCTCGTCCGAATTGACGGTCAGCATCGTGAAGGCGATCGACTGTGAGCCGTCGATCTCCTTCCACTGGCGCCATAGACCCGCGATCGCGAGCGGGGCTCCGTCCGCCATGCCAATCTTCCAGCGCACCGCTTTGCCCGTCTCGTAGTTCGGCTCGAAAAACGTCAGGCATGGGATCAGGCAAAGCTGCAGGTTCTTCCACGCGCCGCTGAAGCTGCGCTTCTGCTCGACACTTTCGGAACGTGCGTTCATCGTGTCGAACACCTTCACGCCCGGCGGGATGTGCCGGCGAGGAACGATGCCGAACGACGCGGGCACGGTCTCGAAACCGTCAAGGCCGCGACGAAAGACAGGCGCGAAATAGTCCTTGTAGATTTCCGGCTTGTAGTCGAAGTCCGGACGAGGGAACAGGCTAAAGGTGTCCCAGCGGGTATCGTTTGGATTCGCTTCGTAAGACGTGCACATGGAGGCCTCCTTGAGCCGCCATGATAGTCCAGCAAGCGGGATTGAGAGCGCCGGCTTTGACCCAACGAAGGCAGCGATGCGTCCGCGGCGCTCGGGGAAAAATTTATCTCGGGATCAAAAGCCGTACAAAATCACCTCTCTTTCTGCGGCCCAAAGGTCGAGAACCCGATATAAAGTCTGGTCCATGCCGCTCAGCTCACTGATGCCCCATTCCGCTATAGACGGTTTTGGCGAATCGCAGATTCGTCGGGGGTGCTGTGAACGCAAATTCAGTATATAAGGCGCACATGGACATGAATTCTTTGTGGCTATCTGCCCCGTCGGACGCCTATCGAATCTGGCAGGAAACGGAGGCCGTCGGGGCAGACCGACGGCCTTTCTCTGCGCGATCGCGTGTGCAGCACGCCGCAATGTTCGACCGCTTTCTCCGCCATATTCGCGAGCGGCATGCATCGGTGGCCACCTTCGACGCCGCGCAGATCGAATCATTTTTCAACGAGATCGACAGTCGCACGACGCCCCGGACGTCGACGCGCTTGAGATACGCCAAGATGCTGAACCGGCTATGCCGCCATCTCGTCGACATTGGGCTGCGTGCCGGCAACCCGGCGTCTGAAGTAAGCGCGTTCGCTCGTTGGCCCGAGGACGAGCCGCTACCTCTTTACCTCGATCAGGCCGCAGACGAACGGCTACAGGCGTGGACTACCCCGTCAGGGCTGGATGACTCCCGAATACTTCGAAACCGCGCCATCGTAGCGCTTTTCCTAGGTGCGGGCATATCGGCGGCCGAGTTGCGCCATGCGCATCGGTGTCATGTTGTCGTCGACGGCGCCAGGCCGAACGTCTATGTTCCCAAGCGCGGTGCCCGCGAACAACGGCGGGTGACGCTACCGCTGTTTGCATTGCCCGCTCTGCGCCGATGGAAGGACGCCCAGCCATCCTCGGATGACGCTCTGCTTTTTCCGGCACCGGGTCAAGGTGGCGTGATGAACGACGTCCTTCTCGGCACCGTCGTGAAGGACGCGCTCGAGGGCATCGGCTTTGTTGCGCCCGACATGAGTCCGCGAATCTTGCGCAACACCTTTGCTCGCCGACAACTACTGAGTGGCCGCAGCAACGAAGATACAAGCGGGATGCTCGGGCTTGTCAGCCAGCGAACGGTTACTCGTCTGCGTGCCACGATCAGCGAAGCGCGCCCGGCTTGACTTTGCGCGCAGCTCCGTAGGGTGGGTTACGCCGGTTAGTCCAGATCGGCATAACCCATCGATCGGAGTTCGCATGCCTTACCAAACCGAATTTGCCGACATCGCGTATCCGGACGAGTCCGGGCGGCCCTGCGCATTGACCTTTCGCATCGCCATTACCGCCTCGTCGGAACGGCTCGCTGTTGTTCACTTGCGGCGCGTCAATCCGGCTTATCAAAGTCCGATGAGTTCCTACATCGTTCGCGATCGAATCCTCAACCGGATACTCGACAGTTACTTGCGCGGTATGCCGCTCAAGACGGTCAGACTGGTGGTGGAAGATGGCGACAAGACTGCCATGTTTCCCATCGAGGTCGATTTCCAGGATTACATCGAGCGCCGAAATCCACACGAAGCAACGCCCGTCGCGACGGGGCGCGGCCTATTCACACAGCGCGTGAAGATCCGGTCGGAATTTCTGCTCGCGGGGCTCACGCGCGTGCATACCAGTCATAGCAAACCGGTCGCAGTGCCAAAGGACATCGCGCGCGTTTTGCGGTAACCGGATTCGATCGGGCCGCGCAAAGAGACACGCTATTCATGCTCTTTTACCGGCCCGCACACCGCTGATGCTGAGACACTGCTCGTTGTCGCTTGACTTCACGGGTCACCAGTTAGGCTGGTTAAATCATTCGCATCCGAAACATCATGAAAGAGATCAAGCCGACCGATGAACAGCTCTTCACGCTTGATGCAGTTGCGTCCGGCGCAACGGTCAAAGTGAAAGCGTACGCGGGCGCAGGAAAAACGTCACAGCTGCGCATGATTGCCGAGCGCTTCAGTTCAAAGCGCGGGCTCTATCTCTCGTTCAACAAGGACATCGCAACGGATGCGAGAAAGAAATTCCCGCGCAACGTCACCTGTAAAACGGTTCACTCTGCCGCTTACGGAGCAACGGAAAAAGCTCTGACGGCAAGGCTCAATCTACCGAAGGAGCCACCTCACCATCTTGCGAGCAGGTATGGGCTTGGTCCGGTTCGGGTCCCGACGATCATCGGCAAGAACATCGATCTGTCTGCATTCCAGGTCGGGCGACTGGTGGCGGACGGTGCGGCGCGCTTCTGCCGGTCGGCGCAGGACAAACCTGAGCCATGGCATATCCCCGTCGATGAAATGATCACTGAAGCCGCGGCCGACGAACTACGCTCAACGCTGCTGCCGTTCGTCGTACGCCACTGGAATGAGAGCACGGACCCAAATGGGAAGACTGCAATCACGCCCGATGTCTACCTCAAGACGTGGGAGCGGTCGCGCCCTCAGATCGGCGCGGACTTCATCCTTCTCGACGAAGCGCAGGATAGCGACGGATTGATGCTCTCGGTGTTGCGTCGGCAGGAACACGCACAGATCATCTACGTCGGCGATCCGTACCAGCAGATTTACGAGTGGCGCGGCGCGGTCAATGCGATGGAACACATCAAGGCGCGTGAATGTGCCCTGACTGAGTCTTTCCGTTTCGGGCACCACTTCGCCGCGCTCGCTTCGCGTGTGCTGAATCTCTTGGGCGAACGAACCCCGCTCCGCGGCCAGTCGCACATCGAATCTGTATTCTTCGAAGAGTCAGACCCGGCTAGGAAGTTCGATGCCATCCTGTGTCGCAAAAACGTGACCGTGATCGGGACTCTCGCGAATGGGCTGCAGGCCGGGCACAAGGTAGCCGTCCGGGCGAACATCGAAGAGATCCTGGCCTTCGCAGACGGTGCTGACCGCCTGATGCGAGGCGAGCGTACGTTCAGCCCCGCGTCTCTGGCGCTGTTTGAAACGTGGCGTGACGTGCAGGAGTATGCCGCCAGCTACGCAGGCCGAGACCTCCTACCCATCGTTCAGATCATCGACCGGGAGGGGACTGCCTACTTGCGCGATATGTTGTCACGCGCATCGCCGGAAGCCGAGGCCGACTATGTCGTTTCGACCGTTCATCGCGCAAAAGGACTCGAATGGAACCGTGTAAAGGTCTGCGGTGACTTCCGTTTCAAGACAGACGATGACGGACGCACGACACTTACCGATGAAGAGAAGCGCCTGCTCTACGTGAGTTTGACCCGAGCGCGGTGCGAGATGGATGTTTCCGAGCTTCGGAACGATCTACTTAAAGTTTTCAAGGATGGTGCCGAAAGGTAGTCAGGCACCGCCATCACCGGAAAAATCCAGCGAGAGGAAAACATGTTTGAGGAAACTTGGCAACCAATCGGAAGCGTCGCGGAACTCGAGGCTTTACTGAGACGCGTCGCCGCCGACGTCAAAGGTGAGAACGGCGCGCGGCCAAACACGATCGCTGCAACGAAAGAATATCTCAAGAAAGGCCGATGGATCGTTGAGCTTATTCAGAGAATTGAACGGGAGTATGTAAGGTTGACGGGGGGCAGTCCGGCCGCACGCAAGCAGGCTAAAAGCCGTGTCTACGAGTTCGTACAAGATACGACTGGGCTATCTCGTGACTCCGTCAACCTCTATGCACGTTGCTACGAGAAATTTGCTCAAATGCCGGAGGCATTGGAACTTAGAATTTCGGATATGCAGTTGCTGCTGCCGGACGAAGCTGACGCCGACTTGATTAGGTACATCGCTGAACGCAGGAGAGACATGCCGCATCTGCGTCGCGAAGAAGTCCGCGAACTCATCCGGCATTACCGGATGGCTCGAGCTTGATTAGGCCGGGTCTAATGTCGGCCCCAGCGAGCTCTCGACCTACCCGTTTTCCGGTCTATCTCTGGCTTCTGTATCGACCATATCAGGATCGGGAACGGCGACATAGCGGTGCGGCTCACCGCGAATAGCCGCACCGTTGTTACCTTCGCTGACCAGCGCACGGGCCAGGCTGCCCTCTGCAACGTCGTCGCGTATCAGGACGCGCTTGCCGTCGGCCTCGATCGCCCAAATTTCAAACATGTCGTTTTCCGTTACCCCTGCGACGCCTTGCGCACCGCAAGGCGATAGTTGTTGTCGATCCACTGCCTTGCCCATTCGATTCCGCGTTCGTAGGCCTGCGCCCGATAAACGCGGTTTCCGAGATCAGTGAAAATGAACCGCTCGTTATCACGCGAGACGATCACGCCCGAAACAAAAAGCCTCTGATTCGCCAGGATAGTCGGTGACGCCTCGATCTTCCAGCCTCGATACTCCGCGAACCGGTTCACGCGTTTCATGGGCACCTCCGATTGCATCACGTATAGTCTAGATTAAAGTCGACTCCCCGCCACGTACTGTGATTCTTTTCTTCCTGCAACGCCCGGTCGAATAGCCGCGTGGAGTTAGCCATCTGCGGGCCGTCTGTAGAAGGCTTTGTCTGGTCGCTTGCTTGCGCTGTAACGGTTCCAAGGAGATGCGCGCCTATAGTGCGGCGATCGCTATTTGTTGTTCACAGGTGGTATCGGTTTGCAGGTACTGTGTCGGATTAACGGCAAAAGCGCGTGGTCTTTTTACGCCACCAAGCGAATCCCGTCGGAGCCAGAAAAAAGTAAAGCCCGCGGTTCCGAGGAACTCGCGGGCTGTAGGAAAAGGATCTGAGGCTGTCAGGCGGCAAAGGAAAGCCGAAACTGATCGCCGGCGGCAGGCGCGACGCGGCGAGTTGCAGACTCCATCCAACGATCGACCTCCGCGATGCGGTGAGCGATCGTATTCGATACTCCGGCCTTTCGGGCCTTCACGCGCGCAGCGAAGTCGGCCGCCATTGAGTCTACGCTCGCTACCCAGTCGTACATCTTCACCCGCTCCAGCGCCTGTCCTTTCACCCCGAACAGATGGAGCTTCGCTCCGGCCGGAAGATGCCCTTCGAGGCCTTCGAGAATCGCGAACAAGCCGTGACGCGGATCGGTAAGATGCCGCCGACAGACCGAACCGAGACCGATCAGCACCGGCGGCGCAATCCACGGCATCCAGCGATCCCACACCTGCATCATGAGGTCGATGCTACGGCGGTAATCGTCGACGCACCAGCCCTGCGCCACGGGTACGGGAATGCGAACCATGTTCTGCACGGCGTTCGCACTCATCGTCTGGGCCAGCTGGTCCTGCCAAGCGTACACCACCCGAAGCATGCCTTCGAGCAGCGTCGCCGTCGCGTCCACACGATAGTCGATCGCCTCCTGGTCAACGGCCAGCTCTGGCTCGCAACAAAAGTCCGGTTGAGCGACCCATGACGCACCTGAGAACGAGGCCAGTTCAACAAACTGTTCCATCGTGCAAGGATAGACACCGGCAATCCCAGGCTGCCGCCCCTTCGACTGGAACAATTTCATTGCGGTAAAACCAGCGCTGTCCAGCGCAAAATCGATCTCCGTTAGATCGGTTGCTTCAGGAATGCGGAAACGACCCGTCTTCGGGTTCCAGAAGGCAGACGCGGAAACCATTCCGGCGAAGCCTTCATTAAAAGCGTGAAACGCCAGCTTGCCGCCACTATGGGGAATGCCGCCGCGGATCAACAGGCCGTCATCGACGTGCGCATTGAGTTGCGACATCGGCATGCGTCCGCCCTCTAATTCAATCAGCATAGAAATGCTCCATGACAAACGCGGAGCAGCCCATGCGGACCGCCCCGCA
This sequence comes from Paraburkholderia sp. XV, assembly GCF_020177535.1. NCBI lineage: Bacteria > Pseudomonadati > Pseudomonadota > Betaproteobacteria > Burkholderiales > Burkholderiaceae > Paraburkholderia > Paraburkholderia sp. XV. Next base: position 72,209 of record NZ_JAGUUD010000001.1, read on the forward strand.
TGGGTGTGAACGACGACCGCTTACGCGGCCAACGGAAACAGATGCATCTGTTGCCCCTCGATGCCGCGCATCTGCGCGTCGCTGATCGCGTTCTCAACGAGATGCCGGTCCAACTCGGCTGGCGAGAGATTCAGACGTTCGGCAAGCCGCGCGAAATATTGCCCGCGCGTCGCCATGTCCTGATAGCGCTGTGACGCACCCGCCGGTAGTGTCAGCATCGTTTCGTTGAGCCAGAAGCGCGCCGATTCGATCGCTGCATGGCCCTGAACACGCGCGTACCAGGCATGGTCGAAGGTGCACGTTACGAACTCGCACGCCCGCGACGCGTCGACGTCGAGTTGATCGCTCTCCTCGAAGTAGACGGTGCGCTCTCCGCCTGTGGTCTGCGCGTAGGCGGAAGGCCGCTCAGGATGGCGATACGGATTCCACTGTTCTGCTGCATAGTCTCGCAGTCCGTCGGTCGGTGCTTCTGCATCGAAACCGCCAACCCGATACCAGCCATGCAACGGAATCGGGACCTTCGGAAACGTCTCCACCTGTGGAATGGGATAGCGGCGTCCGAGGCGGTGAACTTCGAACCAGACCGAGATGGCTGGAAACGCGTGCGGTGCATAGTGGTGCATCGACCACATGAAATCGGTCGCAAGCAACTGTGCCGGCGTGATCATCTCGAACTGCACCTCGCACAGTTCGCGATTTTCGGGTGTATCAGGGATACGGCCGCTCGCGAGATCCGCGTCATGCTGCTCGGCGCGCTCCACTTCGAGCGCATCGAGCGTGAGCAGGTAGCGCAAGAGATTGACCCTCTCCTTGTAGGATATGACGTCGGGCTGAACCCGGATATAGCCGTTGTCGCTTAGCGACCGACCGACCAGCTCGCGTCTGCTGAGATCCCACTGGGTTGCGAGCAGGTAGTTCCGGAAGTCGTTGAGTCCCTCCATATAGGCATGCTCCGGCTCGCGGACCATTGATTCGAGCGAACTGTCGCGCTCGCCGGCAACGCAGCAAAAAACACAGCCCATACGACTGCCACACGGCGCACGCTGACCGTCCTCTCCGAGCACGACTCCACACATTCCATCGTTGGCCGCGCGGTACAGGTCCGAAAGGCGTTCGATGGTCCGTTGTGAGAAGGCGCAAGGGAAAGGGCGTTTTGCTTCGTCAGCGAACAGCGTGAGCATTGTCCAGACGTCGTCAGTGCTCCAGTCTCGCAGTGGCGACACGGCGAGTGCACCACGCGTATCCCGGACCGCCGCGATCGCGCTTTCACCGCGCTCGAGCATTGCCGTGCCGCGCGATGTGCTTTCGGCGAGCCGATTGCCCAGTACCGTGACAATCTCACGATCACCACTCGCGGCCGCGTTGCGTTCGAGTGCGATACGCAAGCGGCCCTGTGGGATCACTTTCCAGTCCGTCGCACACGCGCGAATGCGCTTGCCGTTTCGCACCCCGTTCTGCGGCGTACGAACCAGCGTGCCGCGACCGATGGTCGACACCACGAATTGCGCCGCCAGCGATGGCGTAGCTACGTGAGTCGTCACCGACAGAGCGTGCCTGTCGGCAAAGTGATCGATTTCTTCGAGCGTGGTCTCGATGTGACGACCAAGGCTAACGTTTTCGATGGTTGTGTTGGCGGTAGAAATGAAATGGCTCGGCTGGGCGTGATTGGCGAGCGCAACGCGACGCACGGCCTCGAGCATGAGAATCGTCGCGCAGGTTGAGTCCTTTCCGCTTACGGTGCCGCATAGTGGATGGCCCGCATGAATGAGGCCCATGAGGACCGCAATCGCGGCTTCCATCTTGAGGATGATTTCGTCAAACATGATTGCTCCGGTTCAAGGGAGCACTCCCATGCGGGAATCGCTCCCACAGGGATTAATGAATTGAGAGGGTCAGTCAGCGAGTGCTGATATTTCCTCGACCATCTGGCAGTACTTGATGAGGCCTTCCTGATGCTTTTGCATGATGGCCGCACGTCGAATACCCCGCGCCCACCGGGCAGTTGAGCCGATGCGGTCGAGCGCGCCGGGATCGGTCACGAGATAACCCATGCGGAGCATCTCTTCGACAGCCTCGTTAAGGGAGTCAAAGCACTGGTGCCCGATGAACCCATCCTGATCGAACTGCTGAACACGCCATGGCTTCGCGCCGGAGGCCTCCGGGAGTGCGAATGCCCACGACTCGCGCTCCTTCAGGCGACACTCGATACCGGCCGGGTCGCCGTCATACGAAGACATGAGACGCTGGTACGCGATCTGCAACGGACGGGCTTCATCACGCAAGAGACGGGCGAAGTCTGCTGGGATGTCATCCGATGCTGCACAGACAGTTTCCCAGGACGAGGAACGGTAACGTTTGATGGCGCTGCGATGGATGTTGTTCACGGAGGCTCCAGTGGAAGGGAGCCCTCCCCTGTGGGGAGAAGGCTCCCACAGGGAAAAAAAGAAAGGCCCGCACGGAGCGAGCCTGTCGATGCGCCAGTGGCGCGGGTTGTGTACACAGCGTAACGCCAAAAATTGGCCGTGACACCATTGAAAGATGCTGTATTTGCAGTCTCTTTCGCCAGCGCGATGTTCAACAAAAAAGCCCGTCGAAGCCTCCTGGTTGGAGACTCACGACGGGCGGCTGCAGGTTTTCGAAGGCTGCCTATGCAGGCTCGGCTACGAGAATGTGTGTCATCCAAGCCGACGCCGATGGAAGGCGGCCAACGAGGGAGATCAGCTGCGAGTCTTCGGTGCTACGCGCCTCAACGCTCGAACCGTTCAGGATCGCCGCCTGTAGATAAAACAGGAATGCAACAGCGTCTGGTCCATGTTCTTCGGCAATCGCACCAAGCGATTCGACTTCGTCGAGCAGCTCGCGCACGAACTGCGACGAGAGGCCTGCACGACGCATGTTCACGATCGCGTTGACCGCGACATCTGCGCCGGCGCCGGGATCATCGTCAGGAATGTCCGTACTGGCGATTGCCGTAGTTTCGACCAGGCAACGCATCACGTCGTCGAAAAAATCACTGCACGAATACGTCATCGATTTGCTCCAGCGAATTGTGGTGAGCAAACCGCACCAACCGGGCGGTTTGCCCGGTTGGGAACGTGAATAAAAATGGAAAGTGCTGCGGAATCAGGCCGACGGAGCAACCTGCTGGCTGAGAACAACTGTTCCGCCGCGGCCGACATTGCTGCGAATCAGACCGCGACGTGCCGCCTCGCGAAAGGCCGCATTCACGGTATTCAGGTGGAAACCAAGGTCGTCGGCAATCGCCCGCTGTGATGGCAGCCGATCTCCGGGTGCGAAGATGCCGAGGCGGATCGCTTCTTCAATCTCGGCAGCGATTGCCAGATAGGCGCTCCCGCGCAGGCGGCCAAAATCAGGACGCCAGCCCTGCTTCGGGTCCTTATACATTGCTATACCTCAAATGCCGGTCGAACGGCGACGGATTTGCGCGTGTAGTAGCGCGCGTGCCCGCGCCATGATTGCCCATTGCTGCAACGGACTGCTGTTCCCAGAGCAAACAGGCAAGCGCCAGTAACGCTCCGATCAAAGTCGCAGTCGCAATCTGCTTTTTCATGATCGCCTCGAAGTTTAAGCGAAAAGCCCCAATGCGCTGTCGAGAGTTGGGGCTTTCGCATCAGGAGCAGGTTTTCGGATGCGCGGCTGGAAATACCAGCACGCGGCCATCCTTGCAGAGAACGAAGTCGCCCCGCTCGCCTTTCGGCTGCTGGACGACAATCGTTGGGACAGGCTTCGCCGTTTCGACCCTCGCCTGGGGCTGGGACGAGCAGGCGCACAGCGACGAACTGCCTGCTGCAATGAGCAGCATCAAAAGGTTGTTCATGGGGAAGACCTCACAGGGGGCCGCTCACGCGGCTCGCGATTCCAGGGGGATACTGGCGTGGTGCGTCACCCACTTGCCGTCGACGAGAACATCACGCATGAGCGTGCCGTTCAGGACGTAGGTGTGAGTGTTGCCAACACGCGGCGTTGCGGCGCGTACCGACACCGTGACGGCTTCGATACGTGCGTACATGTCTTGCTTCGATTTCAATGCGTTCCTCGTTGGAAAAAAGCGAGGGAACGCCCCTGTGGGGAGCGGTCCCCACAGGGTTGAAAAAGCATGGTTCAGGCAGCGGCCAAGGCGGCAACATCAATCACGGCATCGGCTTCTGCGACAAGATCGGGCGTTTGCGAGATGAAGAACTCGCGCTCGTACCCGCCCTGCCGCAACACTTCCCGCTTCATCCGCATGAACTGCAGCTTGCGCTGCGGATCGAGCGGACCATCGGACTCGTCGCTGAACAGGGATTGATACGGCTGACCTGCGTTGCTAGCCAGGTACAGCGCGATACCACGCGTCAGACACTCGTTGATCCAGACCTTCTGGCCACCCGACATCACCGTGACTGCCTTGGTGCTATCGTGATCGGCGTCGTGCACGAGGATTTCAAAACCCTCGCGCAGTTCACCGCTGGCCAATGCACGTTGAGTCTGGATTTCGACCGTGAAGCGCATGCCGTAGCATGCGAGCAGCAGGTCGTTCACCATCCTCGTTAGCGCAGGTCCGGCATCGTCAATCGTCAGCGCAATCACGCCTTCGTTGCCTAAGCCCTTTGCAAGCAGCTTCCAGCGCGCGATCTCATCCGAGATGCGCTGAGCACGCGACTGCGTCGCGTCGAAGCCCCCGATTTCGGTTGCGATGGTCTGCCGCTCGACCTCACGCGTAGCCTGAGAACGGATCAGGGATTCGATCCGTGCCTCGGCCGCGGTGATGGCCTCACGGCTCTGCGCCAGTTGCCGGTCGATGTCAGCGATGGCGCCAGTCACGTCGTCGACGCCGAGGCGTGCGACTTCCGCATCCAGTTCCTTCGCTTCAGTCGTCAGTTGCGATTGCTGCGCCTCCCGGCGAGCACCCAGCGTCGTTTCTTCAGATTCGAGCGCGGCCAGTTCTACTGTGGCTTTGTTCAAACCCTCGGTCGCGGCGTCGAGCAACGGCTTGCGCGCAGCGAGGTCGACCGCCTTCTGCAGATCACGGCGCGCGGCCGCGATCTGGTCGGTGACCGACTTCAGCTCGGTACGTTTTCCCGCAAGCTGTTGGACCTCGGGCGTGAGCTTTTCGACAGACTCGCGTTTCGCGCGGAATTCGGTACGAAGGTTGTTGAGCGAAATTCGTTGCTCATGCACTTTCGTATCGGCCTCGCGCGCCTGCGCAAGCAAGGGACAGGTGTTGTGCATCGCGTGGCCGGCACATGGCACGGTTCCGATCACACTCGCCTGCTGTTCCAAGGCCTTTAGAAGCGTTGCCCGTGACGACCCTTCCGACTCCAGCCCCTTCAACCGGGACGAAGCCGACGTCAACTCAAGCTGCTTTGCTTCGAGCACGTCAATAGCTGCCTGGATCGGCGCAACGCGCGCTTCCTCTGCAGCCATGCGCGCCTGTGCGGCGTCGCGCACGGCAGCGGCTCCAAGGATCGCCTCTCGCTGCGCGATCACAGCGTTGTGCTCAGTGATCGCAGCGCGCAACGAGGTTCGCCGCTGAGCAAAGCGTCGACCGTCGGCGGTCGCGTCAGCGTGGAGGGTTTGCAGCGCCGCGGCGATTTGACTGCGCCGCGTTGCCAGTTCCCGTAACCGGGTCTGCGCGCTCGCATTCGCAGTCTGTTTCGCCACAAGCAAGGCGCGCTGGTCTGTCAGGGCGACTACCTTGACGTTCAGCGCTTCGCGGCTCTCGCGAGTTGACGCTACTGACTGAACATCGGAAGCGATCGCCTGATCGATCTGCACAAGCCGGTCGCGCTTCGTGCCGAGCGCAACGAGTTGCTGCTGCGTGGCGTCCAGCGTGCGGCCGAGTATCTTCGCGACGTCGCTGGCTTGCGCCGACAGCGTGCGAAGGTCGTCGATATGCAGGAGTTCGGCCAGCAGTGCCTTGATCTCACTCGCTCCATAGGAGGCGAGCGGACGCCGGTTCTGTGCCGAGAACACGCTGGTGAAGAAAGCCTCCAGCGATCCGCAGACCGATTCAACACACAGATCGTAAGTTTCAGCCTTGCCGTCAGAGACAGTGCCGTCGCCCGTCTGCATGGGTTGCCACTTGCTCTCCGGATCACGCCAGGCCAGAAAATACTCGGCCTTGCCGGTCTTTCCGGGCTTGCGGAAAGAGAACGACGATCGGTAACGAACCCCACCGTGCTCCCACTCGAACTCCTTCAGCGCCTGAGCGCCGTAGAGGTGATCCCAGTACGAGAAGCCGTCGACCGACAGCTTCGTTGCACGAGAAGGCATGATCCGGTACGGATGGAGGTTGTCCATGATGGTGGACTTCCCCGCCCCGTTCGGGCCCGTGAGCGCAATCAGACCGTTCGGCAAGGGTTGAAGATCGAGCGTGATGCTTTCTCGCTTCATCCCGTCCCGAACGCCGATAAAGCCCGTGAGCGTAAGCGTCAGTGGGCGCATGTCTGCACCTCCGGCGCGTCAAACAGATAGTCGGAAGGCAGCCATGGCGCGTCGTCGTCGTTGTAAAACATCCTGCCAACGGCGGGATCGGGCGTTGCGGCACGCGTCGAGGTAGTTTCCGCTTTTGCCGCTTCAGCAGCGGCAGCGGCTTCGATAGCCCGCCTTTCAAGCGAGCCATCAACGGCATCGCCGACGGCTTTGCACACAGCGGCATATTCGGCGCTGGTGTGCCGGATCAGGCCGTCCCAGTTGTCGACGCCAGTCAGCGCGAGCAGCTCCCGCGGCCCCCACTGATTCGCATATCCCGTCTCGAACGACCAGAGCAGGTTTTGCATCTGGACGTCCGGCACGACGGCAAGTTGAGCCTGAGCGGCGTTGACGGCTGCCGTGAGGATGAGGAATCGCCCGGACTGGGCGACCACCGCACCGCGATGCTCGCCAAACGGGGTGTGAAAAATGCCGGCGGTGAATCCGGCGTGGGCTGTGAGGACCTTGCCGATGTCGCGGGGCGCGCGGTTTGCGCTGAAGTGCCGGACCCATTGGGCGCCAGCAGGGTAAAGACCAAACATGATGACACTCCACAGATGATGGGCGGAGTGCATCCCGGAAGGGATGAATCCCCGCCAGGGTTAAGAGAAAAAGATGGATGCAGCGAACTGCGATCGATGCGTCGAAGACGCGGGTGAACCTTGTTTCGGTAGCGCACGTCGCGGCGCGCTACCGGAACACGGCTGTGTTCCGCGCGAGAGTGCCGTAATGGCCACTCTCGCTATGGCGGCTAGGCCGCAAACAGATCATCGTTGAGCCAGTCGAGCGTTGATCCGGCCTGCGCCGATTTCTCAGCTTCGGGCTCGGCCGCAGGTGCAGCGTCTTCCTCTGCTGGTGTCGATGCGGCCGGATGACTCAGCACGACGGCAAGGGATGGCGACTGCGCCAGCGAATCGATGCGTTCCAGCACACCGGCAGCGATTGCCTCCGCATCGCCCGAGGCGAGCAGCTGCAATCGCTCCTGCAGCGGGTTGGCTTCGACGTTGGTCAGGTCACACCAGCGCGCGAGCTTCCCCTCGACAGTCGTTTCCAGGCTGATTCCCTGAGCACGGCTGCGCACGACAGGCAAGATTCGGGCTTCCACCTTGAGATCCGCCGCACCAGCAAACAGCGCCTTGATTGCCTCGCGGTCAACCGCCTGCCGATGCTCCTCGTCGATCTGCCAGCGAACCCGGACGAACTTGTCGCCGGCGTCTGCGGCGATTTCTTCCAGCCGCCCCATGTCGGGCGGACCGTCGAAATCGATGCAGATCATCTGGCGTGACGGCGTGGGAACGAGCGTGGCCGTCGCGCTGCCCGGCACTACATTCCAGGCGAGATAGCCCTTATCGCCTTCCTCGCCGTAGTGGAACCGCCCGATCGACCCAGGATAAGCAATCAGCCTGCTATCGCGATCCCACTGCTGCTCCTTGTGGATATGACCAAGCATGAATCCATCGCATTCGGCATCAAACAGCGCCGTCAGCGAGAATTCGTGATCGAAGCCAGCCATCACGACACCGTGCTCAGTCGTGCAACCGTTGACTGTGCCATGTGACACGCCCACCGTCCGTATGCCCGAAGCGCGAAACTGTCTGTTCACCCGGCCTGCCGCCGCCAGAAATGCGGCAAGCACATCGCCCAGTCCCGTACCTGCCTCGAGCGCGCCAACGCTCGCGGCAAGCTGGCCCTTGTTGACCGTGGGAAGGCAGGTGAACACCACTTCGGGGTTCAGATCGATGAACTGGCGCAGCTCGTCATCGGAGAACACTGGCCCTTTCGACGCCCAGAAACGACCATCGATTAGCGCAACCTGTGAAACGCGGTCGGCTACGTAGATCTGATGCACGCCGCCCATGAGCGCGAAGTTGTCGAGCGTGCCCGGAGGCTCGTGCGAAAACGTGCCCTGCAGCATGAGAACCGGCATCGAATTGGCCAGCCGGTGAACCTGGGTGGCCAGCGCATTCAGCGACGGCGCATGAGCGTCGAGACGATGATCAGTCGAGTCACCCGATATCACGCCGACTTCGGCGCCGCGCTCGATTGCATCGCTAACGGCGAATCCAAAGCAACGGTCCGATTCAGCCAGGTTGTCCGGCGCGTAATGCAGATCAGAGAAATGTGCGAGTTGCAATTTCGCCTCCAGAAATAAAAATGGCCGCCCGTGGGCAGCCTGAATGGAAAGTACGTCCGCAAGGACGTGTGAAAAGTGTTTGGCCGTGATCACGGCGTGATTTCGGTGCGCGGAATGCGCGATCGAAAGCGTTTGAGCAAACGACGGTGCGCTTGCTAAAGCGTTTTCGTCGTAGTTGGGAACAGCCAGCCCGACGGCTGGCTATATACGGTAGAGCGTCAGTTCAGCAACGACTTGCCTGATGATGCGAACTGCCCGGTGGCAGCATTCCAGTCGAGCGAGTTCACCGCGTGCTGCAAAGCTTCAAAGAACAGCTGGTTTGCGACCGTCTGACTGGGCGTCGCCTTCCGGTTGATCCGGGTGCTCACACCGCTGTTCGTCGAAATGACGTGGTCCGCGTTCATCACAGAGACGTCCGCCCACGCCATATTCACACCATCGAGCACGACAGCATCACCGTCGACGTGAATCCGTAGATGATGCGCGTTCAACATGGCACATTGCTCGTCGCTGATCGGATAACCGCCCTGCTGGTTGATGATGTTGCGCAGCGGCTCTGTCGTAATGTCCTGCAACGAACAGGAGAACGCCGGGGCCGCCGACAAACCAGCAATAGCGGTGACGATCAGGGTCTTTGCAAGCTTCTTCATGGTTCCTCTTTGAAAGTAGTGCCTCTACGGCACGGATGGCCACTTGCGCGGCATTTCGATGCGCGGATGCGCTGTCGAAACGATTTGAGCAAACGCAGGCTTGCTGAAATGGTCTCGTTGGAAAGGAGAAGGAAGCCAGCCCCGAAGGGCTGGTACTGCGTTAGAAAAAGTCAGCGAGAGATGGCCGCGGCTTCGCGGCGTCGATCTCGCGATCAAGCTCGGCGGGATCGGTCAACGCCGTGATCAATCTCTCGTTCATGCGATCGACATCTGCTGTTCGCTCGGACCATCCGCGCCCAAATATCGCGTGCGCGTATATCCGGAAATCCTGCTGCCGGTCATCCGCGCTCAGGCCCAACCGCTGAAGCAGGTCGGACATGCGCTCGCGTTTGTCGGCCAGGGATTCGGTCGCTTCGCTTTCGCCTGTGTGATGGACCGAAAGAACGTGCTGTAGGAGCGGACCACTAGCCGGGGGCGCATCGGACGGTTTCCCGGTCGTATGCTCCGACGTCGACTCTGCCGGTTGCGTCGAGGCAATCGCCGGCGTGCTACCAACTTCGGCGGTCTCGTTCAATCGCGTCGCCGTGTCGCCCGTCCCTTCGACGTTGACGATCGGAACCACGTTACCGCTGGCTTCGATCAAGGCAACTGCCTGATTTGCCGCGTCAAGCGCAGGAATCGGATCGTCAGCCGCATCCAGCAGTGCGCCGATGTCGATATCGGCATCGAGCACGGTCAGGGGTTGCGTGGTTCGGACAGCGTCGCCGTGCTCGTTGATCCGCGTGATATCGAACTCCCGCTTCGTGATCCAGAATCGCGTACCCGTTAGCTTGCCTCGCGCAAGCTGTACGGTCTGCATCGCCGAGTAAGCTTTCTGAAGCACGTAGATCGAGTTGGTCGGCAGTTCGATGAGACCAAGGCCCCTGATGTCCGGCACGGCGAAGATGAAACTCGCCGACAGGTTGCATTGACGCGCTTGATACTGCGGACACTGTTCAGGATCGCAGATGCCATCGGGAATCGCCTCATCCTGACGACGGATGACTGTGCGGCCGCCGAAGTGCCGAACGGCACGTTGCGCACGTTGGTCGCGGGCGACCTTCGCATACGTCATGCAGTACCGGATGCCGTCACGCTCATACTGTGACCAGAACTTCCGGCCGTTCGTACCGTAGACGGTCATCTGGTTCGGCAGGTTCTGCATCCAGTCGTTAAACGCAAACAGCACCGGGAAGCGATACAGCTTGAGCCCCTCGCCGCGATCTTCGCCGTAGAGTTTCAGGATCTCGTCGGCGACGTCGGGGTTGGTGAAGTCCGACCGACGACACGTGAAATACGGCGTGTTCCTCGGTGCGAGTGCATTTTTCAGGTTGCATTTCGATTCGAGTGCCATCGCGATCGCATCGAACGACTCACCTGCTGCGACCATGCTCCCGTAAAGCTCCACCGCACGTGCGTTACCGCGTGCCTTCGACGTGAGAACCTTGATGCCGGGGCGAATGTGCCCGATCACCGGCGGACGCAAGGCGCGCTCCTCAACGACGCTGCGAACAGGGCCGTTGACCAGATTGACTACTGCGTTCATGAGAGTTTCCTCGCGAGAAAGAAAATGGCCGTTGTCCGCAACTCACCGGCTGACTGCTCCAGTTCGTGTGCTGCCGCTTCTCCGCGGCGTTCGGCTACATGGGAAAGAAAGACGCGGCGTTCCGGATCGCTGTATTTCGCGACCTGGGCAACCTCGCAACGCTGTCGCCATGCTGGCGACGTGGTATCGGCATTTGCGCGCTCCTCGTCGATCGTGTGGCTGATCGCTTCGGCTATGCGCTGGTCAAGACGGTCAGGAAGCAATGAAGACCTCCAACGGGACAGAAACAACGGACGAAAAAAAACGCGTCCCTCGGTGTGAGGAACGCGTTTCGGGATTCGATGGAAATGACCCGAGCGCCACAACCCTTCCGGGGTCGTGGCGCTCAGGGAGCCGTAAGGCTCATATACGAGGACGTAAGTCGCCCTCGCGCAGCATGGTCACGCCGCGCAACAGCCCATTTTCGGAAAATTCATTCCGCCGCAGGATCACGGTTCAGTCCACTTCGATCGTTCTACCCAGACGGGCTCTGGAGAGAGAACACCCGATGTCCGGGTCCGAACGATGTCACGGCGCAAATACATGCGGCCGGTGACGAGTTTTATGACTGAATGAATGGGGAGCGCGGGCTAGGCGCTCATCAGAAGAAAATTCCACACCAGTTGCCGTCTGGTCGGAGCATGCACGAAGGCACGGCTTGTACAGAAGATGGACTCCGGGCTAGCCGGGTCATGTCGATGCGTCGGAGACGCGAGAAGTAGAGTCAGTATTGCGCAAATTTCGGCTTGCAAAGCCCCGAAAGATCGCGAAAACAGCACAGCTTTTGCGCGAATTCATCATACGAAGCTCCAGCACAATGATCTATGAGAGAGACCACACCCGAAAAATCCACATGGCTGCTGTTCTTGAATACCCTCCCGATCCTGATCGGTCGGCGAAACCGGACCTATCCGATGTCAACGCGAATGGAACGGGTCTGAAGCCGATTGAGCGGCTGACTAGCGATACGCGTATTGCGCGCATCAACTCGGAAACAGACGCCCAGACGATCCTGCGCTACAGCTCGCAGTTCGCGCGCGACTACATCCGGTCCGATTACAACTTCTGTGCGTCGAAGATTGCCGTCGCACGCGGCGGAAAAGTCCGTGCACTCGAAACTGCCTTGCGCGAGACCTCCGACTGGTTCAGGAAGACGGATGCGTGGCTTGGACGCCATGACGTTCGGACTATCGAGATGCCGTACGAGGAGATCGAGCTCGTCATTACCCGCCCGCTCTCCGGTCTGTTGGTGCGGTGTCTCACCCAATTCGACCGCGTTTTCGTCAAGTCGCTCGCGACAGTAGTCATGAAAAAGATCAGCCCTGACGATCGCGCGCGGCTTCTCGCCAATGCAGAGCGCCGGCTCAAGCACATCGTGCAGTTGTGCATGCCTGACAACGACCAGTACGACTTCGACGGCAAGCGCAGCGAGCAATAGCGCTCCGCCATTCTTTGCAGACCAGGACAGCGTCCAGCGCGAACTTGACTTCGCAGCCGGATGGCTACGCTCGAACTCTGTCACAGGAGAGAAACGATGGACCTAAGGGAAATTCAGGCACTGCACGCGCAGTACACCGCGCAGCCGGTAATCATCGACATCGCCAGTCATACGGCGGCCATGCCCGCCCTTCCGGCCCCCGATGCCGGACCGAGCGTGCGAGTTCGCGTTCTCGCCTTGGCTGGCGGTCTGCGCAAAGCTGGTAAGCCCGCACTCGTCGCGATTGCCGTCGCAGCCCTTGCTGCGGGCGGTGGGATGAGCGTCGCACGTATCTGGCGCGCGATGCATGAGACAGTGGTTGCTCCACCGGCCGCTCTCACTAGCGCCTCGAAGCAGGCTCCCGGTTCGATCCCTGCAAGCGGGCCGCAAAACGACATGCCGATCGACGTCAATCCGGCACGACCTCTCACGGCGAGCGATTTCGACACGCACAGGCCCGTCGCGCAATCGGCACTCGCCAATGTCGACGCGCGTTCGCTCGCCGCAGCCAATCCCAATCCCGCGGTCGTACCGACTGTGCCGACCAGTCGCCCCGCCGCCGAGAACGTGGCGGCGGCCGCGTCCCCCATTCGAGCGCCGCGACAGTCGCCGCCAGTTGCACCGGCGAGCGCTGTTGCGACGCCCTCGCCAGCCGCTCCCACGACGCCGCCCGCGACGGCAGAGCCCCAGGCGCGGACCCAACCAGCGCAGCCCTCCGCTGCGGCTGCGTCGTCAACACTGGTCAAGTCAGCTTCGACCACGACGCCGGAAGCACCCAAGCCAGAGCAACGCCCGGCATTGCGCGCGCTGCACCGGGTTACCCGTCACACGACAGCCGCCGCAAATAGCGAGACGTCGCCCGAATCGGCCGCGCCCGCGCAACCCAAAGCACAGCCCGCCAAGTCTGGCGACGTACAGCTCTTTTAATGAGGCCGCATCTGATGAAGCCGCAACCGCTTAATGTCACGCTCCTGTCCGCAGGCCTTTCCATCCACGGCGATGTCTTTCTCGATCACGGGATCAGCAGCTTTGCCATCGTCGACGGCAACATTGTGTCGAACGCTGGCCTCCTGCATATCGGTCAGGGCGGCATGGTTAAAGGACAGGTCGAAGGCGAGCACGTGCGTGTTGACGGCACGGTCGAGGGCGACGTGCACGCGCGCGGAGTTCTGGAAATCAATGGCCGGGTCATTGGGAACGTCTATTACTACGGGACGATCCGTCTCGGACCGCGCGCATCGCTCGAGGGCCAGGTCAAACGCAAAAGCGACCTGACCATCGAGAACGCCGCAAGCAACGTGCAGCAGCTCTCGCGCACTGCGGCAAGCGTTTGACCTATCGACTACGTCCACACGACATTCAGGATGCTCATGAACCGCATTATCAAAGCTCTCTCCCCGTTCATCATCACTGGCGCCGTCATCACTGGTGCACACGCCGAAGCGCCGTCGGTACAGCAACAACTCGATGTCGCTCTTTACAAGGACGGCCACCAGATCGCGATGGGCACCTCAATCATCAAGGATGAAATTGTCGGAAAATCTCCCTACGCGATGCGCAGCGGAACCGAGATCGGCTATGGCAAGTGCACCAAAGTCGGCAACGCAACGAGCCTCGCGAGCGACAGCGTCTTTGTCGGGCTCGCGATGTTTATTGATCCCGTTGTGGTCGACGGAGCCCGGGCGAAACTTTCCGTCAGCGTTCAGGATACCGAGTTCGTGGGCAAGTACGAAGACGGTCCTGCCGACTGCCGATCCGAAACCGTCAGCACGAAGGGTCTGAAGGTCAACAAGGTTGTTGTCGACATTGCAGACGGCCAAAGCATCGATGTGCCGCTCGGTGACCCTCGTTATCGTCTCGCGCTCAAGCTTCGCAACCCTGATCTCTGACCAACGCGCGTTGCAAATGCAAAGGGGCGCCCTCGGGCGCCCCTTTTTCGTTTGGTTGCTGGCGGATCAGAGCCACTGTTCTGCGTCACTGCGAAAATACAGCGCCTGGTAGCCCGGCATATACACAAGCTGCTCTCGCCGGTCGACCGTCAGGCCTCGGGCCTCAAGCCACAGCGCCAACCATCCTATCACCCGCTCAAGCGCGTGCTCGTTCGTTTGAGCCGCGAGCCGCAGCGTGTGATGTATGGCGAGCCTGTTGAACGCAGCCGAGTTGCCGAGCCGCTGGAAGGGAGAGGACAGATAGTATCGCTTCCACGTGAGGGCGAGGAGTTCCGCCATTTCATTCGCTTTCACGAGCGGCGCGATCTCGTGCTCCGAGCCCGCGACCGATGGCGCATGTTCTTGCGCCCTGCGCTCATCGAGCCGGGTACCGAAGCCGTGCATCACATCCCGGTTAGCGTCATGCCACGACGCCAACATGTCGTGTGCAACCCATGCACGCGTGCGCAACGCGTCGTCCAGCCACGCCCGGCACTCGTCGTTGTCGGTAAGGCAGAAGCCGGCGGCCGCGAGTGGTGCCCAGTCATCTCGTCCGACGGCAAAGTGAGATCCGTCACTGTCTTCGTGCCAGGCGCATAGCGCATCCGTACTCGCGCTGGACCGCTCAAAGCCGTCCGCGTGCAGGCGATGCAAGGGTTCTCGCAAAGGGAGCGCCTCGCTGTGCGGCACAAGGCTTAACGTCGAGATCGGCACGTAGCCGAATCTGCGAAACACGCGGTCGAGCATGATCACTCCGAGGAAACCAATCAGTAGTTACTGGATAGACGATTCGATGAGGAACCGGGAAACGGGATTCTTCTTGATGGTCGCGATGGTCAGGCCGTCGCGCGCTCGGGTCATCGCGACATAGAAAAGGCGGCGCTCTTCGGACTCGGTGCTTTTTTCGTCGGGCACGACGCCCTCTTCCGCCCGCGAGATCCACACGTGATCCCATTCCAGCCCTTTCGAACTGTGCATCGTTGTCAACACGAGTGCGCCATCGGCTGGCTTGTTGTTGTCGCGGCGGAGGTATTCGATCCGCTCAGCGAAGGTGCCAGAAAGCCGCGATATCACGTCGTAGGTGCCCTGGATCGCGCGGATAGACTGATCTTTCTTTGCGTACGTCATCATCAGCTCATGCACGCCGTCGAGCACCAGCGAGTAGAAGCTCCGTTCGCACATCGCCTGCCATTCGGAAAGGCGTTTCATAAAGCTGCGATAGACCGTCGCGGTGTCTTCGGGCAGACCAAGCGCGACAAGATCCTTCTTGTGACGTTGAATAAGCTCCGGCCCCATGTCACGGTGGAGCACGGCAAGAAGCGGTGTGCTCAGCCCCATGTAGCCGAAAACCGCATCGAGCCCGTTCTGCTTGCGCCCTTCGGCGATTCCGAGCAGGTTGCACATGAGAGCCCCTTCTGGGCGATTCAGCACGGAACTGCCGGACGCCCGAAAGTATGGAACGCCATGCGATCGGCAGACAGCCTCTATCGGGTCCAGAATCCGGTTCGTGCGCGCGAGGATTGCACACGACTTGCCCGCCCTAAGGAGCGGATACAACGTCTCGACGGCCGCAACGGCATCCGCATACTCGTCGTCAGAACGCTTTGTTGCAACGGAGCCGCCCGGTCCGCGTTCCGCATGCAGTAGCTTGGCGATCCGGTCTGTGTTGTTTCGGATCACGCGGTCTGCGGCAGAGAGGATCTCCCCGTGGCAGCGATAGTTGCTGCCGAGCACGACTTTCTGGGCGTTGAAGGTCGACGCAAAATTCTCCATGCCGCGGTAACCGAGTGCTGCGCGGAATCCGTAGATGCTCTGGTCGTCATCACCAACCACAGTGACCTTTGCATTGGCTTTCGCGTGCAATTCAACCCAGCGGTATTGCAACGGGTCCGTGTCCTGGAATTCATCAACGAGAAGATCGGTGAAGCGGTACGGCGCGATGTCGCCCGCTTCCATGCCCGCGACGGCGAGGCGCAGCATGTCCTGAAAATCGATCTTGCCGTTGCGCTCAAGAGCGGCCTGATAGGCGGCGTAGATCTGCGCGTCTTCGGTGCCCGCCTCCACACGGCCGAAATTGGTCTTGATCCGCTCGATGCTGGGGACGACCTCTTCGGGCTTCCAGGCGAGGCCTAGCTCCGCGATGACACGCGCAATGAGGCCCATCCGATCGCCATCCGTCGCGATGTCGCGCTTGCCCAGCTGTTTGAACGCGAGCGAGTGAAACGTCCCCGCGATGAGCCGCTTTCTGGCGCCATCACCAGCAAGCGCCAGAATGCGATCGCGGAGCTCGACTGCTGCGTCCTTACTGAAGGTGACAGCGCCGACGATTGCGGCGGGGTCAGCCAGCAGGAGGGCTGCCTTCGCCGCGATCGTCTTGGTCTTGCCAGCACCGGGGCACGCGATCGCAACACAGTGCTGGCGCAGTTCCGCTACCTCACGCTGCTGCGGATTGAGCCCGTCGAGCATGGTGGCAGTCCTGTTATCGGCCGCGCACCGTGGTCATCAGGCGCAAATGGGTCATATAGCCGCGCACGCCGACGGGGTGAAATTTGCGGAGGAACCGGGTCGTTTCCTCGTCGACGTCGGACTGGTCACGAACGCCGTTCCACACCAGGAAGTCGAAATGATCCATGACCTTGTCGAACTTCAGCATGAGCGACAGCACGCGCATCGAGAATCGGGAATACGCTTCCACTTCAATCTCGAGCGAAGGCTTGGTAACCGTCGGCGCAAACACGATATCGCCCTGGTCCTGCATCTTCGATTCGGTCTTGGCGCGGAAGCCCTGCGCGACGCTCAGCTGCTCGTCGACATACGCTTCCAGATCGCCGACCTGCTTTTCGAACCACGCGGTGACAACGCCCAGATCTTCTGTACCGAAGGTCGAGCGGCCGAAGCGTTGCAGGTTGATGCTCATGCGGTTCAGATACGGCCACCACTGCTCGAACAGCGGCTTCAGTCTCGTGTGGTTCAAGCGAACCGCGGCCTGCACCACTGCGGCGCCGGACAACTGACGGTTCATCAGTTCGCGGCCAATCTCGCGACGGCGTTGGACGATCGCTGCGCGCTCCGCCGGCGGCAGATCACGGAAAAGCTTGCGTGTCCGCGCAACCTGCTCACGCTTTTCCGCCGCTTCCGTCTCGCTGATCATCCCTTCTTTTTGAAGGGTGTTCGCGGCGTCTTCCATCTGCTGGAGTTCGGCCTCGATTTCGCCACCATCCGCGCCGTCGGTGATCAGTGGCAGTGTCGGAGCAGCCGCGCTTGTTCCCTGCGCGGTCGGGGCGGCGACGGGTTGTCCGGCGGTTTGGCTGTCGGCGTCGAGTTTCGACTCTTCAGTGATGGCGCTCATATTTGGTCCCTGTTGGAAAGTGCTCGCGCCTCGCGCGGCATGGACTCTATTGTTTTGCGCATAGCGGTCCCGATACAGACCAAAACGTGTGCAATTTCTCGACGCTTTCGGGCGTGCTAGCGTCGACCGCGCGCTAAAACACGTCGGGGCGAAGACCCTATGAAGTCGGAATGCTAGTGACGGATATGGAGTTTGGCGCCAATCGGTACAGGAAGAGTGCCTGTATGTGGCCGACGGAGTGCGACGAGACAGGACCACGTGTCGAGAGTTCGCCGTCGTTGGGATCGCTTTGTATTGAGACGGCGAACGAGGCGGGGGACTCAAACTGCAAGAGGTGCCAGAGCGCAACGCGAATCCGACTGAGGCGAACCGATTGCGGCGAGCGGACGAGCCGGCTCACGGTCTTAACCCGGAAAGCTCCAGAAAAACATGTAGCTTTCCGGGGAAACTATTGATACGAGGACGCTGCTTTCCAGAGGAGCACGCCGAGTACGGCAGCGACCGCGATCCAGCATTGTGCGTAGATTGGAAACGGCAGAACCAGCACGGCGAACGAGACACCGAACACCAGCAAAATGCCGTGAGCGGCCAGGTGAAATGACAGCGGGCTGGCAAACCCAGCCGCCGAGGCCTTGATCTTCCGGCGAATGGTGCCGTCGACGAACGCCGCGACACAGAAAACAAGCGTGCCGAGGATAAAGAGCTTCATCACAGTTGCGCGATACACCACGCGGTATATCTCGAGCCAGAAGTTGTGCATCCACGACTGCGCGAGATCCGACATGCCTCCGTCCGTGATCTCGCTGCCACCGGCAGCGTTCATGGTCCGGCGCACGAGACCGCTTTGAACGAACCAGCGCTTGAACCGCGCGTTGGTCAACGACACGGCTTCGTCAGCGCGCTCCGCACCAACCACGTCGGCAACTGAATCGGCCTCTTCCTGAGCTATCGCGAACCACGCCCGGTCGGGAAGTGCAGGCATGATCAGCACCGCTATCAGCGGCACGAAGAAGAACCACCATTTGATGTGGGAGACGAACCGGCTATTGGCCATACGTGTGTACGCCCCATTCCAGCAGGTTCGTGACGATCCTCGCGAGGATGTAGATCGGGAAGGCGACCAGCCCACTCAATCCGAGCCAGAAATGCACAGGCCTGCGGCTGACGAACAGCGCCAGCGCATAAGCCATTGCCCCGCTTCCCCTGGAAAACTCGGCGGGCCGTGGCGCATCGACTTCATCTTGCGATGTCGCGGTTGACATCGCGCGGCGCGCGACGTCAGGCTCAACCCGCGAGAGCTTCGCTATCAGAAAAAGTGTGGGCGACATCGTAGTCCTCGAAGTAAAGGCGGAAGTTTTCGCCGGTCAGGGCTCGCGCGGCTAGCTGGAAGGCCGCCGACCGCTGCGTGATCGACTCGGGGCACCGCTCTTCGACCATTTCGGTGCCGAGCGCTTCGTGGCGTGCCTCGAATTCGGTGACGGGTTCCAGCATTGGCGGCCAGACGTGATACCGCTCACCGTCCCGGGCAACGTAACGGCGTGCGTACAGAAGGTGCGCGCTTGAGAAAAGACCTTGCATGAATGCAACATGTGGATTGCCTGTCTTACGGGTGCGCTTGTACGCCGCGATGCCGTGGTCTAGCATCTCCTTGACGAGCGGTTCGGATTCGCCGATGAACTTCTCCCCGATGAAATCGGCCACGCGTGCGCAGGCGAGCTCAAGCTCCGGCGCCAGCGTGAAAACGGGCATCAGGCGGGACGACAGCTTGTGTTCGCGGATGATTTTTTTGAATACGGCAGACATGCGTTTAGTTAGCCTTGAAGGATTGGAATACGACCCTGATACACCGCGGCACCCGAGATGCGCATGAAGTACTGCAGGTTCGGGAGTTTATGTATCAGGTCTTTGGGAATAAGGGGAACCTTCTCCAGTTGTAGTGAACGTGAGACGCCGCCGGTGAACTCTCCGATGTGCGCTTCACTGCCGGTGCTCGTACTGCCAGAGATAGTCAGGTTGCGTATGGCTGTTTCGCCGACCTTGTCCGAGAACCACTGCGCAGTGTCGCTGTCTTCCAAGCGTAGGACGATCTGATTGTTCAAGTTGCCCAAAACCTGCAGCATTTTCGCGGCGTTTCCAAGGCGAGCCTCGAGATCCGCGCGCGCCTGAAACGCGACGAACGCCTTGAAGCCGGCTCCGCGGCCCTTATTCAGGATCTGGATCACCTGTTCGTTGATCGCTTCTGCGATCTCGTCGATGATCAGGACGACCTCTGGCGGCGAGTCGTAGAAGTTGTAGATGGAGCCACACACCGCCGCGACATCGGCCAGGATCATCGATGCGATCGCTTTCTGGACGATGTTGTTCGACAGCGAGTCCAGCCCCATGTACAGGACGGCTTTCTGCTTGATGATCTTGTCGATGTCCCAGATTTCGCGTTCGTCGTCGAAGTCGTCGGCCTTCGGCGCCAGCATCAGCCCAGTTTCGCCCGTCGCCAGCATCTGGAGGAGCGGGAGCGCCGAGGCGATGATCCGCATGTAATGCTCGCGGTCATGTACCTGCGTGGCGATCAGTCCGTCAATCGCTTCGTGACCTCGCTCCAGCGCCGCGAACCGCGCGTTATACAGCGCAATCATCGCGTCGATCGGACCTGCCCCGTTGTTGCGTGCGCCCTGGCGGGTATTTTCCGTGGCGACCTGCTCTTCCCAATCAGTCAGACCCTGTTCGATGAAGAAACGCGTCAGGCTCTTTTCGAGCAGCGTTGTGATGCCCGACTGCGCGTACTTCAGGATCGATCTCAATGTGGGCTTATCGCCGATGTACAGTTCGCCCTTGACAGCGCGGTCGATGAACAGGAAGGCGAAATCGCGGAACGGCCCTTCCTCCATCAGTTGCGCGATCCGGCTCGGGATTTCTGACGGTTGTGACCAGTTCTCGATCGGGTTGAGGCGGATCGATTCGGAAGGCTTCGCCTGATTGAAGTAGAGAAATTTGCGGCCGGAGCGCGCGCATTCCTTTTCGACGCGCCGCTTCCACTCCGCATCGTTTTTCGGGTCAACGATGATGAGAACGTCGCCGAGGTGGATGACCTGGGTCGAGATGACTTCATAGGTCCGGGTCTTGCCGGCGCCGGTCGTCCCTCCAACAAGCGTATGACCACCCATCGCTTTATAGTGGAACGGCACAAGCGCCTTCTTCGGCTCCATCCCATGTATCCACGACGAGCCCTGGGGCATTCGATCACGGATGCTGTCCGTGGGAGCGAAGATGCCTTCGATAGCTTCCTCAATCTTGCGCCCTGTCTTCGTCTTGTTTAGCCATTTCGGCAGGCCGGGTATGTCGGTGGTCGGCATACGCAGAATGTCGTGCGCGATCTGGCAATGTTTTTGGGTCCACTCGTACCCGATACCCAAGTACATCGAGTTCGCTTCTTCGCGCATTCGTTGCTGGATCTGCAGCAGCTTGGGCACGTGCAGCGTGGTCAGCCACTTTGTCGAGATGGCCATGCGAAACTTGAGTGCTCCCCAAATCTGCAGGGAGCGAACCACGAGGAACCCAAGCCCGACAAGCATGAAAGCCCAGCCGTATGGCATGCCGAAGATCGGCAGCAGGACACAGGCCGCGAACCAGAAAACAGCCGCCCGAAATTCGTAGATTGGTCTGAAATGATTGATGTAGTTCGTCATGCCGGTCGATCCAGAATTAGCTGACCCACGCGCGGCGCGAGCGTGATGTCCGTCGACGCGTCGGCGACCATCAGACTGCGCTTGCGCATATGCTCAACGAGCGTACTCGAGGCGAGGCCATAACTGCCGATCAGGCGTTTTGTAACGACAAGCCCCTTGTCGTTCCACTCAACGCCCTTCGCGGCGCCCGATGCGACGTCCTCGCGCAACGCCGTGAAGAACTCACGAACTGAATTGGGCATGCCCTTGAGAACATCGTCAAAGCCAGTCGGTGCAGGCGCCTTCTCTTGCCCGGCGGCCACTCTCGGCGTGACGCGCATTGCGGTCGGATCGACAGGCTTCTGGACCGGCGCTTCGCTCGCGGTTTCCTGTCCCGGCGCGATGCCGACCGCAGCATGTAACGACCAGTGACTCGCGGTGCCTAACTCCGGTGCCTGTTCCGACGCTGGAACAGGCGAGGATACGGGTTCCACAGATGCGCGCTGAGAGGCCTCGACTGGCGAGGCCGCAGACTCAGTCGTGGACGGCTTTTCACCGGCACCACCGGATTTTGTTGCTGTCGGCTCAGCGGCCGGCGTTGGGTCCGAAGCTGTGGCGGCAGACGACGCCGGCGGAGGCGAGTGCGCGGGCGCAGGCGCTGGTGCGACAACGGGTTGCAGTTCAGCTGCAACCTGTACAGCCGTCGGCACCGTATAGTTTACCGGCGCGAACACGCCGCGTTGCGCCTTCCGGTCCGCTTCGTCCGCGACGTTGACTGCCTGTCGGACCACCTTGTGCAACAGGGATTCGACGCCTTGCGGCTGCATGACAGGATTGATAGCGCCGAACAATTCTGAGAGAACCTCGCCATCCAGTCCGGCGATCAATTCGGAGCCGACAAGCATCTGTGCGAGCATCCCAGTGCGCATCCGCTCGACAGGCAGGGGCTGCTCCCGCACCATGACCCGATACGCTGAAGCACCGAGCCACGTTCCGGCAGCACCGTGCACAGAGGGATTCCACATTGCCCGATCGCTGTCGCGTTCGATCTGGAAATGCCGGTACGGTTCGTCCAGCCTGGAACACACCGCGGCGAGAAACACCGCGTAGTTGTATTGCGGCTCGATGCGACGGCGCTTTTCCGATGACAGGTTTGTACCGAACTTCTGTCCGCCGGCGAGCCGCATGGCGAAAAACGCCGTCTCAACGGTACAGCGGAATGCCCCGCCCGGTCCGTGATACAGCGTCGCGCTGAGCGGCAACGAGGAAAACCACGTCGCACAGGCGCGCAGGACAGAGAGCCACTTGCGCTCAAACTCGGCTTTGCTCGCTTCGTTGGCGCATTGACCGATGAGATCAACGCGTCGCTGGTGCTGGTCGACGAGTGCCGACGCGTCTATGTTCTGATGCAGATTCATGGCATCAGCCCCGCTGTCGCAGCGCGACCTACTTTGGCGACAATCGAGCCGCTGGCATTTGCACCGCCGCCGAACATACCCGCGATCTTCGGAATCTCGAACGAAATGAGAAACACGAAAATAGCGAGGTCAAAGACATAGCCGCTCGCGCCGGAGGTCGACAGGCCCTTCGCTGTCGCGTCCTGTACTGCCGCGATCAGGCTCTGGGTGACCAGTCGCATCAGGATGGCTGCGACGACGACGTACATCCCGGCGCTGATCATGTAATCCAGCCATGTCTTGAAATACCCGCGCGTGATTGTTGAGAAGCCGAGTGCAAATGCAATCTGCCCCATCACGACGCCGCACGCGAATTGCAGTTGGCCGAGGTTGATGAAGAACGCAAACACGACCGAGGTGACCGATAGCACCAGCCAGGCAAAAAAGAGCGGGACCATCGCGACAGCCACGCTGAATATCGCGCTCCAGCCAGCCCCGGAGAATGCCTTGACGATCGCGTCAAGGATCTGTCCGGCTGCGCTGCCGATCACGCCCAACGTACTCGACATGTTCGTCCCGCCGATGGTATTGGCAAGGGACAGAAACCATTTGTAGAAGCCCGGGCCGAATTGGGCGAACTCGATATAGAACGACGCGAATATCCCCAGGACCCCGATCTCTTCAAAGAAGGCCAGCCACGCCATCACGGGGTCTCTCGTCGCCGCGAAGCGTACGGCAGCCAGAATGAGCGTGATAACGCCGAGGCCGCCCGCGAACTTGTCCGCTTCGGGCTTGATCTGCTCGCTGATCGCCACCGCAGTGTCCATCACCGATGAGAACAGCGCCGTGATCTTGTCCATCGCCTGCTTGCTGCCCGCCGAAAACTCGCCAGGCTTCACATACGAACTTGCGTTGGTCGTCGCCGTGCTGGACGAGTTTCCCGGGACAACCGACCCGTCCGGCAAGACTATGGGATCATCTGCGAACGCCGCGAGTGGCGTCCCGATCAGGAACAGCGGAAGCAAGGCGGCGGCAAAGATCCGTTTCAGCAATTGCAGCATGAGTGATCCGTCCTACGTCTAGAATCCGTAAGCCGCGCGCTCGGCTTCCTGCTGGTCGAGAAACGCCTTTGCCGATGCCGCGCGCGCCTTGTCGTCAGCGTTGGATGCCGACTGCTGCTGGGCTTCCTTCTGCTGTTTGCCAGCGGCCAGCTGGAGCATGTCGCTCATCTGGCTCGATACGATATCCAGATAGTGCGTGGTCAGCTCTGCGGTAGCCTGTGCGGTCGGAGTCAATGACATTTGCGACTGCAGATCCTGGCGGCGTTGTGCAAGCGTCTGGATATGCTGCATCACGTTGTTGCCCGTCTGCAGCAACTGCGTCGCCTGGTTATCGCGCTGGTTGTAGAGCGTCGCCATATCAGCAAACCATTCCGCGTTCGATTTGCCGGATCGCGAGATCAGCGACTGCACGTGATTAAGCCACTGGCCGCCGTTCTGAAGATCGCCATAGAGGTCCGTCGCGGTGCTGGCCAGCTTCTTGTACTTGTCGATGTCGCCCGTGATCTGGTCGTATTGCGCCTTCATCGCCGCCGGGTCGAGGTTTGTGGCCTGCAGCAGTTGGTTCGCCATCATCTGATACTGATAGGCGATATTGCTGTCCTGGTAGACCTCGGTCTTGATCGCCTTCAACGCGGTAATCGTGTTCTGGATAAGGTTGGTTGGATCGATGACCGTTAGCTGAGCGTACGCGGCGTTCGATACGCAGAAGGTCATCCCAGCCATCAAGGCAAGGCGCGCAAGAATCTTTTTCATAAGTGGTTTCCCTTCGGTCAGTCGAGAGTCATCATTTCCGCGATGTAGTTCTGCGGCCAGTTGCGCGCGCCGGACTGGAAATGCTTGTCAAGCACTGCCTGCGCCCGGCCGTCGGAACGCAGCACCGCGAGCGTCTCCTTCGGGAAGCTCGCCTGCAGCATGCGGGTCTGCGTCGGCGTGATCCACAGGTAGTCTCGGTTCGGCACTGCATTGGCCACCATCTCGACCTGACTCATCGTCAGACCGAACTTCTCGCAGTAGAGATGGAGGTTGTTTTTCGCGTCTGGATTGGGGAGGTAGACGATGTTCGGAATGTTTTCCTTCAACACCTCGAAGTTCGCGATGCGTGCGACCTGAGCGAGCGACTGGGTCGCCATCATGAGGGTCGCATTCAGCTTCCGTATCGTGACGGCCCACACTTCCAACCGCTTGTAGAAGCGCTCGT
Organism: Paraburkholderia sp. XV; assembly: GCF_020177535.1. Taxonomy (NCBI): domain Bacteria; kingdom Pseudomonadati; phylum Pseudomonadota; class Betaproteobacteria; order Burkholderiales; family Burkholderiaceae; genus Paraburkholderia; species Paraburkholderia sp. XV. Next base: position 97,163 of record NZ_JAGUUD010000001.1, read on the forward strand.
TCTGGAAAAAGAAGCCCGCCTCTTCGACTTCGATCACGGTGTAGCGCTTGCCGTCGAGCCACTGCGCGATCCGGTAGAACGCGTAGTCCATGAACAGCGCCGCCGCCACGGGGAAGTTGTTGAAGAGATCGCCCATCTCGATCGAAATATCGTCGGACAGCTCAAACGCGTCCTCGACGTGATCGAAAAAGCGTCCGTTCTTCTCGCCTTGCGTCCAGACTGACAGACGGTCGCGCAACTCGATCGAAAGCAGGGTGTTCAGGTGCGACAGCGTCCACAGCTCAGGACCGTATCCGTCACCTAGCGTCTTGACCGCATCGAAGATCTCCCTTTCTTGCGGCTTCGTGCACCGGAAGGTGTCGTCTTCGATCGCCATCTGTACCCACTCGGCGACATACGGATAGTGCTTTTCGTCGACAAGGAGCGACAACGGATTGACCGACGTCGCCGCCTCAAAGCGCCCGGTCGCGTCAATGAAGCGTCCGCCCGCCAGCACTGTCGGGATGCGGGTCGAGCGATCCTTGTCAAAGCGTACGCGGCGAGCACCGTGGCGCCCCGTTTGCGACATGAGAAAATTCAGGAAGATAGACTTCCCCATCCCGATCGGGCCGAGAACCAGCAGGTGCGACGCACCACCGGGGATATGCAGGTTCACGCGTTGCAGCGTCTTGTGACGGGTCGGCAGCATCGTAAGCGGCCCGGTTTTCTGGCCGGACTGCTGTGTCAGCCACGCATTGACATCGCTGCCTTCGGCAACGCCGCGCACGGGTGCGATGTCGGAAACGGTCGCGGTTTCGACGAACTGCAACCGGCGCTGCTGATCCCATCGCCCCGGCATCGTTGACGCCCATGCAGCGAACAGGTTGTCGCGCTCGACGATGACGCCGAAGCCCGCGTTGCCGATCCGCCCGACAACGTCTCGCGTCGCGTCCTCGCACTCCTCCACGGTGTTCCCATAGACGACTACCGACACGTTGGCGAAGCCAAACTGCTGACCCTCAGCCTGGATCTTTGCGAGTGCGTTTTCTGCCTCCTCAGCGAGGGTCTCTCGGCCCTTGTCGTTCTTTTGCTCTTCCTTCGCGAAGTAGGCTTTGACGATGGCCCACGGATTGAATGCCGCCATCTTGTAGAACTTGCGAATCTTGTCGACGTAGCCGCTTGCCTTGGTAGTATCGAGGAACCGGAACATCACGCAGACGTCCAGTTCCGCATCGACTTCGCCCAGCACGTCGAGCGCGGCCTCCTGGAAGCCCATCCATTCTTTGACCGCTACGATCTTCGCGAACCGCTTGCCGTATGCCGATTCGAACATCAGCATCTCGGCGCCGATGGTGATCTCGCTTTCCGTCAGGTGCGAGTCGAGCATCGTGACGGGATACCGGACGCGGCGCGGCGGCACCGAGGGATTGGCGGTCTGGTGCAGGAACGCGAGCGCCGTCTGGAGAGAGAGCCGCTTCATCTTGAGTCGGGTCACCCCGCCCTTGAATGCGTCAAGCACGGACTCGAAGCGTTTGATGTCCGATGTCAGTCGCTCCAGATCGAAGACGAAAGCGCTTCGCGCAAGCAGCGAATCTTTCATTGCTTCGATCATTGCGACGATCATGGATTTGCCACCCACCGTCATGTGGTACGCGATCTTTTCAAATACGCGGTTCACGCCGGTTTCGGGCGTGAACGCGAGTGCGAGCGAGTGGGTGTTACGAAAGTACTTGCCGCTGGCCACGTGCCTGCGGTTGATCTCGTCGATGTGAGCATCAATGTCTGATGCGAACTCGCCCTCGATCCTGCCTTGGACCCGCCGATGCGACAGCCTCCACCAGGCCGTGATGCGGTGGTCAAAATTCTTGCACGCGTGGTCGAGGTTGTCGCGCGCGGCCGAGATATCGCCGACGTTCGGCGTGTCCGCGTCGACACCACCAAACTCGAAGACGGAGAGCAGCGAGCCGTCCTTGTCGAGGATAAGCTCTGGCGTGACCATCGTTGCCCAGGGCGCTACTTCCTGTATGGAACGCACGGCGAGTCGCTTTTTCAGCATGGAAGATCCTGATCGAATCCATATGGGCGCTTGAATCGCGCCGAGAATTTTGCGGACGGCCACGGCCGGTAGACATCGGCATAGCGGTTGTAGACGAGCATGACCTGCCGCCACCATGGGTCGCGCGCACTCTTCCAGCGCAGAAGCCAGTGGACGGCGACGCCGACGACGAGAAACGTCGGCGTCATGCTCGCGTAGCAAAGCAGCACGGTCATCGTGCCGTTGGCAATCGCCAGTCCGCGGTCGGCACCGCCCATCTGGCGGGGGAGCGACAGACCGCGGCTGACCTTGGTCGGCTTACGCACAGGTATAGTTGATATGGAAGTGGTTTTTCATGATCGGGATCGCACATGCAGCGATACCGATGCCCACGAACGCGGTCGAGATCACCTTGACAATGGTGCTTTCCGAACTGCCGATAGCGACCGCGGCGAGGATGATCACGACGCAGCCGATCACGAAGAGCCACGGCCCGCTGATGTATGCGGAAATCAGGCAGATCGCATCGGTAGCCGAGCCGAGGTCATCCAGGCTGACGGCCGATGCGAACGGTGCGAACGTCGCGAGCGCCGCCGCCAGCAACGTCGTGCGCAGTTCGCGACGCGTCAGAAAGCGCGACCAGATGAACTGACGCGCCGAATGCACCTTCGCGCGCGCGGCCGCAAAAAACTGTGAGACGTACTTCTTCATGCAATGACTCCGGTAAGTTAAAAAACGCGGTTGAGGATGTAATCCCCCTCCTTGAAACCCTTAATCTCGACGATCTCGGATATGTGGCGCAGCTCGCCGGTACGGCGCAGATGAATGACGTAGTGGAAGCAGTCGGCGATGGCTTTTCGCATGTCGGCCAGCTCCCATCTGCTTCCCGTTGGTATGCCGAGCATGGCGAGGCTTTCGAGGCGGCTCAGTCCCCCGCGAGCATTGTTCGAGTGAATAGAGCCGAGGCCTCCGTCGTGGCCCGTACTGAGCGCCTGGATGAAGTCGTAGGCTTCACCGCCGCGAACTTCGCCAACGACGATGCGGTCCGGCCGGAACCGAAGGCAGAGCGCGACCAGCGCCTGTGTGGTGACGCCCTTGTCGGGATTGGAGAGAAGACGCACGAGATTGGGCACGCGCAGCTTCAGCTCCATCGTGTCCTCGATGGAGATCACGCGTTCATCGTCAGGAATCTCTCCGCCGAGTGCATTGAGAAACGTGGTCTTACCCGTTGACGTTCCGCCTGCAACGAGGATGTTCTTACGTCTTTTGACAAGCTGGCGTATCGCCTCGGCCAGCGCATCGTTCTCGATGCCCGGGTGAAACAGATCATCATCGGTGTGGTGACTACGGGCATGGACGCGCGAGAAGGCGCCCATCACGTTGTAATCGTTCAGAATGAGATTCGACTCGCGATGCTTTCGTATCGACAGCGCGTGTCCATCGATCGCCGTCGGCCGCATCACGGCTGCGATCCGCAGCCCCTTGTGACCGGCGTTGATGATGCCCTGTGCGGTGCCGGCTTTCGCCGACTTCTCTACAGAAGCGGCCAGCGAAAGGATCGCGCCGTTAAGCGTCGCCTGATTAAGCGAAAGGTCGAGCCGGTACATCCGCCCCCGACGTTCCACCCAGATGTTGTCGAAATTGTTGATCATGATTTCGGCAACATCGGATGCGTCGAACTGCTCGCGCAACGGGACGACCGACTCGAAGAACATCCGCACCGCGCTCTCCTCGAGCGGGCGGACCTTGAGCAGGGGATTTTCGGTATCGTAGGACATGCTGCTATTGTTCAGACTGGCCAAACGCGCAGCGGACCGAAAGAGACACCAAATAAGGGAGCTTTCGCGTCAGCCCGATGGCGTTGCCCAGTCGACCATGTACGTCACACTGACGCTGTGATGCTGGTCCTCCGACGAGCCGGCTCACGGGCTTAACCCGAAAAGCACAGTAAAATCGCATAGCTTTTGACCCGGCCGAGCACCGAAATCTGCGGCAGCGGAATTCAGTTCCCGGGCATTCTTCCCTTTTTCGACCGATGGCTAGAACCGCCCCGTATTTCCAACGCTCCCCCCAAGCAGTGCGCGCGCGGCGCGCGAAGACCTTGCTCTTGCCAATGCCCCGCGCCTCTGCAGACGAACTCTCCCTGCAAGTGCACATTGCTCTCGACTCGATGCGACGTGGAAAGGGATGCGTCAATGCCACTCAGACACTGTGTCAGGCGATGATCCTAGTGGGCTTGCTTGCAGAGTTGGGATACGGCACGGCAACCTATGAGCAGATGCAGCGCGCCGAGGCCATCATTTCTGCCGCGTTCGATCGCGGCCGCGATGCGGGCGTCTGGTCTTTCAGCGACGGAGATTACGCGCACTTCGCGCTTATCGTGACCACATACGACGCGCAGCTCCAGCGCGCGCCGATGTCGGCAATCGCAGAGGCGAGCAATCGACTCGACCGGTTCCGCGCCGGAGAGTCATTTGAGGAAATCGCCGGTCAAAAGCGGCAATAGCACGGTGGCCAGATCCGGCCTCACGACGTCACGCCCCGACTGCGGGCTTTTTTTATCCCTCGCACATGAAGAAAGGAAAGATCGCCGACGGCGAAGCACGCGACCGACTCATCCTCTGGATCAGGAAGCGTATGGACGAATTCGGTATTACGACCGATGCGCTCGCGGAATCGATCCAGCACGACGTGGACCATCCGCCGATCTATCGCGATGCACGGGGCAATGAGTGGAATGGGCTTGGCGACATGCCCGAGTGGCTGCGTGCCGCAAGCCACGCTGGGGTCAACGCTGAGTTCTTTCGAATCGAGGCGCCAACGCCCTCGCCGCCCGCGATTTTGAGTCCCGCAAGCGGCAGCCGCGAGACCGACCCTCGCCAGCTGGACCTGTTTTTTTTCGGAAGCGAACGAAAAAGCTAGCAAAGCGAGAAGTTCCTCGCTGCAATTCCGACAAGCAGTTGTCGGCCCTCATCTTGATATTCAGGTTTTCCCCTCGCAAACTGATACAAAAAATACGGGAATCGCCGTTGTTTAGTCGTCCGTTGACTGGTTTTGTTGCCCATATTGAAATAGGCCCGTGAGCCGGCTCACGGGCCTAATCGATCCAGCCCGACCTCGCAGTTTCTCATTTCTCAGCGTATGTGATTGATTTTATTGATTTCACAACGATTGACTCTGCGGCGCTGTCTCCAACTAGGGTCGTAATTCATTGAACCGCTTCGGCGACGCGCCATGCACGCAGAAAAAAAAACCCCGGCACGCGGCCGGGGTTGGTTTAAGGGGGATGAGCAGATAAATCGCGCATCAGCAAATCACTTCGACCATCTCGCCGAAAGGCGCCTTCTTCGCCCGCTTGAGAGGCGTCGTCGACGCCCACAGAACAGGGTAGTCCGGTGGATCATCAGGAAACGGCCCGTCCATGTCGGTGAGATAAACCAGGAACGCAGGGCGGATGCCCTCTTTCGCGAGTCGTTCGAACGGCTCGACGAACGAGGTGCCGCCACCGCCACGTACGGGCAGCAGGTCGAACTCGACCGCGTCGCCGCGCTCGAAGATCTGCACCTGCGTTACGCGCGTGTTGCAATCCATCACGATCAGGCGTCGAGGTTGCACGCCGGCATTCACTGCGACGATTTCTGCAGCGAATTGCGCCTGCGTTTCATCCCACACGGAGCCACTCGAATCGCGAACGAACACCGCATCGCCAACTGCCGGTTCGTTCAACGATGGCAGATACAGGCCCATGTGCAGATAGCGACGATTCGGCATCGCGAAGCTGTAGTCAGTCGGCGACGATTCCTGCGCAAAGCGATGCAGGATCGGCCGCCAGTCGACAACAGGCTCGACGGCATCCGTTGCCATCGCCTCCAGAGCACCAGGCAGTGCGCCGCGCATTTTGGCTGCTTTCGCGGCCTGCAACACGGCCACCTTCCAGTCAGCTTCCTTCAACGCCTTGTCGTCGCCGGTGTACTGGCGGACCTCGCCACAGGAGGGCGCGGCATCGGGAGTCGCAGTGGGTTCGGAATTAGCGGACGGTGTGTTCGCGCCGTTCGCGTTTGAGGACTGCGGCGGGCTACTGCCCCCGGTTGCACCGTCTTGCTGCTTCGGCTGCGGAGCCGATTGCTGCCCAGACTGTGCATCCGGTTTGCCACCGTCCTGCTTCCCCTTCCCTTGCTGCTTTTGCTGCTTCTCCTTCTGCCGCTTCTCCTGCGCGAGAATGCCATAAATCTCCTCGGCTGACTTGCCCTTGAAGCGCGCATCGACGAGCACACCCTTTGGTAGCAGCATGCCTGCCTCGAGCACGATCGGATTGATCGCGTAGTCACATGCGTCGTTCCAGAGCTTCGGATCGCGATCGCCCTGACGCCAGCAGTGACCATTGTTCACGTGCAGAACTTCATGCGCCAGGACACCACGTGTCTCAAGGTCGTTCAGGCCGCCGAGGTACGCCGGGTTGTAGCCCAGCGATTCCCCGTCAGTCCAGAACGTCTTGCACGATGCGTCTTCAACTACCTTCAGTCGAAGCGCGAGCGCGCCGAAGAACGGCTGATCGAGGACGAGCGCGGTGCGCTGTTTCGAGATTCGCGGGTCCATGGCCACCTCAGGCAACGAGGCGAAGCAGCGGCGTCGGCTCCGGCTGAACGATCGGTTCGACCGGCGAAAACACCGACTCGCGGTCGACCATCGGCTCAGGGATCGTGCCCATGAATGCCGCCATCAGCCCCTCGATTTCCGAGGCCTTGGCCGCTACCTGAGAACGCAGCACGTTCGACTCCTTCAGATCCGCACCCTTGTGCACGGCGAGATGACGCTTCGCCTGCTCGAGGATGTGATTGAGCTTCGGATCATTGGAGAAGTTGAGCTTCGGCAGCAGGTCGCACAGCTCGCGCACGTTGTTCGTGACGTCCAGGCGAACGTTCGTGGCGCCGTAAAGGCGATCAGCAAGCTTCGAGACTGCCTCGTACAGACGGCCGACCAGATCGTTGTTGGCCGTCGAGATCGAGGCCAGCACGTGCTGATCGATTTCCGTACGCAGATCGGTCAGCACGTCGGGCGGCAGGTCCACACCGAACTGGCTGGCATCCGGGAACGGCAGCACAGCGAGCTTGACGCCGAACTTGCCCGACATCTGGGCGAGTGTCGGATAGTCCGCCTCGTTGTACAGGTCCTTTTGCTCTTCGCGTGCCTTCTCCTTCAGGTCCAGATAGTCCGTCAGGAACACCGACACGGCCAGCTCGAACTCGTCTTTCATCTTGCGTAGCTGATCGGCGACGTCCATGTAGATCATCGTCGGCAGCAGGCGCACGCCCAGCTGGTCGTACTGCAGCGTGTGGGCGTAGTAGTAGGAGCGGATGCGATTGCCGATCGAGATCACTTCGTGATAGCTCGGCGCGTGTTCAGGCAACAGACGCTTGTTGAAACGGCCGATGCCCTTGGTATGGTGCTTCGCCTCGACGGCTTCAGTCGCTTTCATGTCGAAGCGGCGACCCTGCCAGGCGGAGACGGTGACAGACGAGAGCATGACTTTCGACTTCAGTTCGGTGATGTTCATGGATAACTCCAGAAAAGATAGGGAATGGATCCAGCGGAAAGAAAAAAGCCACGGGCCGCGCGTGGCGGGCCGTGGCAACAGAGAAGACAGGTACAGCGGGAAGAGCTCGTGCTTACTGGCCGCGAATGATCTGACCGAGCGCAGAACCCTGTGCGCGAATGAACGCGTGCGTGTTCTGCAACTCCGGCTTGCGCCGGATCGCGTCACGTGCGAGCAGCGCCGCAAATTCGCGGTGCCCCTCGCCGATCAGCCGGTCGTTATATGTCAGCACTCGATCGAAGTTGCCTTCAGTCGAGTGCGCTGCCAGTGCCGTGCTGACTGCGTAGAGCGCAGCGGGCGTTTCTGGAATCGGCGCACTATCCGGTGAAAGCAGGATGGCGTCCGGCGATGGCAACTGACGGTAGATACCGAGAAAGCTGATCAGCTCGGTCGCGGCCGCTTCGCCGACCGATCCCGCATAGGAGATCAGTTCAAGGTCTTGCGGCACGACGCCCATCGTCTTCGCGACGAACCCCCAGGTACGGGGGCTTGCGGAGTTTTCGATGTCGCGCGACTTCTTCTGCACGTAAAGCAGATCCGGCCGGAAGCGCAGAAAAGCTATGAGTTCCGCCGGCACGTTGTTGCGCACAGCCCAGGCGGTCCACGCGTCGATGCTCGGCTCCAGTTCCACCACCGTCGCGAAACGGGAGATGACGGGATCGAGGATGCCTGTCACGCCCGCGTTGTCGCTGCGCCGGTTGGTGGCCGCAACGAAAGTGACGCAGTCGGGCAGAACGTGCTCGCCGATGCGACGCGCAAGCAGCAGTTGCATCTTTGCTGCCTGCACGGCGGGCGACGCCTGCCCCAGATCGTCGAGGAACCAGAGCAGTGGCGTTGTTGCGCTCAAGGCGCGTTCAAGGTCGCCAAATGGGAGAAAGCGGGCAATGTCGCCCTTGGGGAACGGCAGACCTTTGGAGTCCGTCGGATCCTCGACGACGGGGTGGCTGATGAGCAGGCCGTGACCGGTCTCATCAGCAGCCTGATCGACGATATCGCTCTTTCCAACGCCCGCCGGGCCGGTGATCAGCACCGGGAGACGCTTCGGGATGAAGGCACAGAGTAGTGCAAACAGTTGCTCGGGATTGACTTTCATGGGGTACCTGAAAAGGAAAGGCCCCACGAGACGACGCCCCAGGGGACGTGGTCCCTATGGGGCGAGTTGAGTGTGCCGCTTCAGCGGCCGTTCGATGCGTCAAGAGACGCGAGGAAAAGCGATTCGGCGTTACGCCAGCGCGCCAGCCAATGCAGCCAGTTGCGCCTGCGTGAGCGACTCGCGCGACACCGAGGTTTCACGCGTGAAAATCAGCTCGCCGTACAGATCGGCGAGACAACGTGCTTCAGCACACAGCACCAGCACATCCGCTTCAAACATAGACGGATTGCGGTTGCGCCAGACGTTGATCGCGGCTTCGATCTGCGGGATCGAAATGCAATCAGGATCGGACGTGTTGTGTTGGGTCATGGGGTCCTCAGAAGTGTAGTACCCCGGTGTCGCCCGTAAAGGGAAGACGTCCCCCAGGGCAGACTTGTTGCCGGAATCCGGCGGCTCGATGCGTCCGGGACGCGGGTGATGATGAAAGTCTATGCTTTGAAAGCGCCGCAAATTCCCCGAATCATGCGCAAAACAACCCCGCTTTGACCGCGAGCCGATAACTGACGGCGAAAAAAAAAGCCGACGCTGAGCGCCGGCTGTGTTTCAGAAAAGTTACTTCAGAGTAGCGGGGTCTGCGCGAGGCGTGCGCCGTCAATCCGGGCAATCATCGCCGCTTCCCTCTCGCGGAACACGCGTGACTTTTCGGCAGCCACGCCGTTGTGCTTTTCCATGACATACGAAAAGCAGACCGGGTTGGCCGGGCCGCGCCACGCTTTCCACTCTCCCATGATCAGCTCGCGCACTTCGACGGTACACGCGAAGTACTCGCGTCGCGCGTCACGCCACTGGCGCGCGAAGAGGTCACGCATGCGTTGCTCACTGCGGTCGTACATGCGCTCGCGACGCTCCTTCTCTTCGTCGACCGACAGCGCGCGAGGCGCTTCGATCTGGTCAGCAAACAGCGGATACGCGTGGGCGATCTTTTCAGCCGCACGCTCCTGTCGGCGCAGGTGCAGCGTTTCCATGCGTGACGTCCAGCGATAGCCTTCGTAGCGGGGGTACCGATCGAATCGCATGACCGGCTCCCTCAGGCTGCAAGACGTTCGAGCATCGCGCGGGCGTAATCCAGCGTGCCGTCCTTCGCACGCAGTGTTCGCGCCTCGCCGCGTTCGGGATTCACGAGCGCGTACTGCCTGCTCGCGCCCTTACGCCAGTCACGGATCTCACGGAAGCCCTCCTCGATCGCGGCTTCGACATGCTGTGCGCCGTCGATGATGACGCCGTCGGAGCGCTGATACTTCGTGCGTTGCGCCGCTTCCTTCGCTCGTTGCGCATCTTCCGCCTTTCGTTGCGCCGCCTTGCGTTCCGCATCAGCCGATTCCCAGGCTGCCTGAGCCGCTTCATCCATTCCGCACAGGGCGAAGATTGCGCGACGCCGGGTTTTCGAGTTACCGCCACGCAGTTTGAAGCCGTAATGTTCTTCGACGGCGCGCTTGCTGCTCCGGTTTCGATCGTCGGGGCTGTCCAGCACCTCCAGCAACAACGGGAGGTGATGCTGCTCGATGGCGACGGCCATGCGGTTTGCCCATTCGAAGGTTTCACGACCATGTGAGAGCAACGCCATCTCACGCTCCAGCTTATGCCGTCGCGCAGTCGTGCGCCCCTGGGTGCGCTCCATATCGGCCCTGTCCAGAGATTTGTCCCGCTTCGAGTCGGCCAGAATCTGGCGCAGATGCCCGGCGAAGGCATTCACGGGTGTGCCCAACGTCAGCGGCTCGTTGAACATCGGCGGCAGCGATTCCGCGGACAGGATACCTGCCGCGAAAAGCGCGTCGTCGACCGAGACGAAATCACAGGCAGCCGGCAAGGCGTCGACGGCCGCCACGATCGCATCCACGTTCTGGGCGGTAATCGGCAGCTTCGCGGCTCGCATCACCGACGCCACCCATCGATGTTTCTCGGCCGGCAGACGCCCGCGTAGCTCGACTACGTTGAGCAACGGCTCGGCCCACTCCAGGTCGTAGCGAAAGGCGCGCTCCATCTTTCGATAGTCTCCGAGGACCGCATCAGGCACAGGCTCGTTGCGTAACAGTGCGTACGCTACGTGCACCTCATGCCTGGCGTTCACGCCACCACCCGGCGCGGGCGGGCCGCCTGCCCCGAAGCCAAAGCGCTCAACGGCTGCGCGATGGAACAACGGCGACAGGTCGAAGAACTGGCGGGCGTCGCGCGCTGCTGCACGTTCCGCATCAATCTGGCTGCTGGACAGAAAGCGCTCCGGCGCGCGAGAAAGATCGAACAGGCCGAACAGTTCGTCCCAGTGCGCCGGGCGGATCTGCCACGGCTTCGGCTCCGCGCCATATTGGCCGAGCCAGTGCGCGCGGACCTCGTCAAACAGGCATGCCACCACTTCGGCAGCAGTACCAGTGCGGCGGATCGCCAGCTTGCCGTTGTAGCGGGTTACGCTCGCGGCAGCGCTGTCGCACTCCAGCCCGATAAGCGCCGTTTCCGCTGCCTGCACGCGCTCATCACGGAACAGGGACAGCACACCGGCCAGCGTGGCGACAAGGAAGGTTTCACCGGGAATCGTAAGTTTGTACATAGGGAGTTGGCTCCATAAAAAGAAGCGGGGCCAACACCCCATCTGGGGACGTTGGCCCCGATTGGGTTTGAAGTAGGGAAATGCGGCTGAATCAGTCGAGATCGAGCATCCGCGAAACGATCGCTGCAATCGACCACGCGCGGGAGCGCGATAGGCTCTTGATACGCATCAGCCCGCGGTTTTTCCAGAATCGCGTATCACCGCTGACGACGAGTTCAACGACATCGACGCGGATAATCCAGCCTTCCGAATTTCCACGTTCGATCGAGAGGCTCATGCGCTTCGTCGAACATGTTTCCGGCCAGCTTGCGTTTCCCGACAAGCCACAGATCTGTATTCGCGTCGTTGACGAAATTTGCAGACGAAACCCACTCGGGTTCGTTTTCGGTCTGGCGCAGCGCGCGCTCAACGTGCGTTACGACTTCGTCGACCGTCTTGCCTTCCGGGTCGAACGGAGCCGCGGCAAGTGCGACTGGCAAATCAAAGGTTTCAGACATAGAGGGTCCATAAAGCAAAAAGGCCACACCCGAAGGTGCAGCCTTTAAGGAAAAACGGACCAGTTGAATCTGGCCCGCGTCAATGATCAGCGGGATACGCGCAAATGCCGACGTTCGCGCTCCGCCTTCCGGCCGAGGTTGCTCATGTGTTTGCCATACGCACAAATAGCAATCGTCAGGATTAGCGCAACTACACCGAAGCCCATAGTCATTCTCCGTTCATGGAATCCATGCCCTCAGTGAAGGTTAGCACAATGATCGCAGCGAGCGCGGCCTCGTTCAGGATGGCGGCCCCCGTCCAACTGCTGGTCGAGTGCCAATACCCAACGAAACCCGCCAGCGAAGCGACTGTAAGTCCGTGACAGAATCGTCCGAACTGCTGTCGTTGGTCCTTGCTCCACGCCTTTCCAAGCCGACCTAGCGTCCGCTTCCGGTCGACCTGCTGCTCGGTATTTGGAGCATCTGCCGCGCCGACTGCAAAGCTGCCGTCTACGCGATGATCCAATGGCGCTTTCAGCCCGTCTATCACAGCATTGACGACCGGCGGTGCCTCCGTGGCGCTGAATTCGCGCAACAGAGAAGCGAGGCGCTCGGACGGGAATACTTGTTCGAGCTCGCGTGAAAAGGACGCCTGGTCAGAAATGACCATCCCAGACGCGTATTCGACGGTGATTTCGACAATTTCCATCGATACCCACCTATCGGCGTTTGCTGTCCAGACCCGCGGCCAGCCGCAAGCCTATGAGCATTGCATCGTATCCCTCGCGGGACGACAACTGCTCGAGTGCGACCGTGTTATCGCCACCGCCCGACATATCGGAGCGGCCTCGACGGGTACGGAAGGAGACGGCGACCTTTTGACGTGTGGGCGTGTCAGCCACCTCCAGCATGACAGCCGGAGTGCGCAGCATGACACGGCAGCCGCGACCGCGGCGGGCGGGTTCGGCGACGATCTCGTGCTCGCTAGAGCGAAGACGAAGATCGCGTGCTACACGACGCAACATCTGCGTCGCATGATGGGTGATAGCCGCGTCGGCAGCCGCGCCCGCACTGCGGCGGTCGGCATAGAACACCTTCGGAACTTTGAACATTGCTGCCTCGAAAAAAAAATGCGAGGGTCCCTTTCGGGACACCTCGCGATGAAGGATTGGGCCGGCCAAACCGGCTTTTGAAGAGCGGATCAGTGCGTGACGCGCAGACCCGAATTGGTGGAAATCAGAAGCACGTGTTCGCCCGGAGCAAAACGCTGGTCGTCGGGTTGAGCGATGACCACGTTTCGGCCCGAGTTCGTGCGCACGATGATTTCGAGGCCCGAGTGATGCGAAAGGACCTGTGAGACCTTCTGCGTGATGAAGCCCGATGCGGCACCGGACAATGCGCCCGCGATGTACCGGCCGGAGCCGTTGCCGATCGTTTGACTTCCGAGGAAGGCTCCGACGCCCGCGCTGATCAGCGAAGTCAGCCCGGAGCTATCCGAACTGGCCTCAATCGTGATTGCGCGGGTGCGAAGTACCGTACCCTCTTCAACCGTTCCGCTGTGCTGGACGTCATAACGCTGGTACGTGTTCGGCGAACCGAAATCGACACCGGCGCAAGCCGACAGCATGGATGCGAGAACGAGACTGACGATGATCTTGAACATTTGATTGCCTCAACGAGATGAGGGGCAACCATCCCGTCAGGGAGGTTGCCCTGACGGGGAAGAGATTTTTAGTTAGTGAGCCGCAGCAAAGCGAAGACGCAGGTTCGCGTTTCGCTCACGCGCACCCAACCAGCGCACTGCGATAAGCAGTGCAGCCGACAGCGGTGCGAGAACAAAAACGAACCAGAAACCGACGCCCTGCAGGAAAGCGCCATATGCGTAGCCGTGTCCGGTGACGGACTCGAGCATGAACGCGGCGAACGACAGTTGATGCGAATCGACGTGCGCCAGATAGGCATCGACAGCAGCCGGTCCGGAAGCACGCAGCAGGTCAAGCTGGCTTTGCGCTTCGAAGGCGCAACCTGAAAAGACCAATATGCAGCCGATTGCAGCGAGAACAGCGGCAACGATCAGGATGAACTTGAACGAAACGGCCGTGGCCGCATGATTGCGATTCGACATGGAACAGCTCCTTGAAAATGCGGGAGCCAGTTCCCGGTGGGATTGGCTCCCAACGAGAGAAAGATAGTTGCGTCAAACGGAGGTGTCTGACGCATTGAATTGCTGGTTACGACGAAATGCGAGTGAGGTAATGCAGATCGACGCGACCGCTTTTGACGAGCTCGCGCTCGGCATCAAAGGGGATTTGAAAATCAAACTTCACGGTGGCCGTTCCGTCGCTCCACAGATACAGAATGGAGCCGTGGAACTGCCGGATGGGCAAGGTTGCAACTGCTTGCGCGAAAACGCGTTGGTTCTCACGAAAGCCCCACTTTTCCGGGATACGTTCAGGGTCGTTGGCGATTGCCAGGAACTTGACGAGCTCCGCGGACTGAGTGACTTGCTGCAGCATGGTGCGGCTCCTAAAAAAACGGGAGCCGGTCCCGTTGGGATAGCTCCCAACAGGGTTGACAGACGGGGTTGCCCGTCGTGGACGACCGGCATTTGCCGGTCAAAGGTATGAGCACTCCAGCAAGCCGGAGTGTTCTTTCGATGCGCAGAAGCGCGGGTGATACGTTGATTTTAGGACCGCTACCACTCGCCGTTAGTCGGAAACATCAAGAAAACCGCCCCTCTTTCGCCGCGTAGTGCTCGTCGCGCGCGCTTGACTTCCCTATATAGCTGCGAACATGAATCACCGGTCCTTGTTGCCGCGCTGGTGTTTTCCTGCCCGATCGTCACTGTCCCTACAGACGCTGGTCGCTTGTGCCCATACACCGGCTAACCTGCCCCCTTAACCTATGAGGTCTTTAACGATGCAAAACCGCGACAACGGCCTGATGATGGCCATTCTGATTCCTTGCATACTTGCTGTTGCAGCGATCCTGTGGATCTCCCGTGCGATTGGAGCCAGCTTCGCATCCGTCTGTTCGACGGCTACGTCGCTTGTCGTTGTTATTGTCGCACTCGCTATCCTTTGGCGATTTCTGGACGCCTTCGGCCTACAGATCCTTGCCGCCTTTCCCGCGATTGGCTGGGCGACGATCTGGCCGGTCCTGACCAGCATCGCGAACGGCGGCAGCGATTCTGAATCTTCGTTCCGGCCGTGGCGTGAGCAGTCTTTCATTGACAGCGCGTGGATGACTTGGGGCCTCGAAGCTATTTTCGTCGCGTTGCTCTGCCTCGCCGTGTTCCATGAATATCGTCGCCGTCGCTACTGGTAACCGAACGGCAAATAAAAAAGCGCCGCTCCCGAGGAACGGCGCTGGCTTCGATATCAGGTTGTTTGCTAAGTGCTCGCGACCGGTACTTAAACTCCATTCAAGGACACGGTCCCAGATCTTGGTCACCGGAAGTCTTCGGTACATTCTCACCCACGTAACCAAGCAGGCGAACCGAATAGGCTCCGGCGATCTTCCGCTCCATCTCGTCTACAAGCGCTGCAACGGCTTGCTCAACTGCGGTTTGCGACATCCCGATCGGGAAAATCGCATAGGCTCCCGCCAGTACATTCTCGCCGGCACTGGTGAAGTCGCCATTGGCGAGCCACCAACGGCTGCATTCTTTATCGAAACTGAGCCAGATACTGGCCTGTTTCGGTGCAACAACCGTCTCAAATGTCTTACTGAAGGCATCGACGAGTCGATCTTTGCGCCAGCCGTGCGATGCGAGACCGGCGGCAATCGTATCTTTCATAATTCTCTCCACGAAATAGATGAGATGGGGTTGGAGACGCCGTGACGGATTGCTCTTGTCAGGGGCATCTCCAGAACCAAAAAAAGCCGCTTCCCGAAGGAAGCGGCATGTCAATTAGCTCCGGTCGATTTTCGGCTTTTTCGAGCCTTCTTTTCCTTGGGCTTGGGTGCCTCGTATCCGAAGCGCGCCCACGCTGCCGGGTCGATCGGAATCGGATTGGTCCGACCCGTCGCCAGGTTTACAAACACGCCGGAATACTTCAACGACCGCGTGCGGAATAGCGTCCAGAGAAGATTGAACGCCTGAACCGCAATCGCGGAGTTGATGACCAGCGACTGCTTGCGCAGTGCTTCAGCCATCGAGCACGACGGCGTATCGTCGTCAGCATCTTTCGACGGGTCGACCAGGTCCGGGAACAACTCCCCTACGTGCGGCAACCGCGCCGGACTGGTCTTCCTTTTCGCCCGGGGCATGGTCTGTCCAAGCACCACCTGCCCTCGGTCCGTGTCGTTCCCGCAGTCGAGGTAATACGCGGCCGTCTCCCCGATTGTGTCGAGAATTGCCTTTCGGGCAGCACGCGTATCGACGCACCCGATAACGAGATCGACATTGAAAAGCGCCGTGCGACCGCTCAGGCGTTGCGTGACCGCCCGCCAGTTGGTGCCCATCAGCATATTCAGCCGGTTGACGATCAGCGACGCTTTGTAGCTGCCGACGTCATTCGGATAAAACCCCTGCCGTCCGACGTTAGTCGGACTGACAGTATCGTCGTCATACACCATGCACTCGATCCCCCCGGGGTGTCCCAGTTCGATCATGGCGTGGTGCAGGCGCGCGAGCGCGGGCAAAACTGCACTGCCCGTCCCTCCCGCGCCGACGACGACTACTCTCCAGGGGCGCTGTACCATGTGCGCCGGAATTTCATGGCTGATCACGTCCGTCATACGGCCTCCGGTACGCGTACGGCCTGATACCACGTCAGCGGCGCACGCTCCGTCTCCTCGAAAATCCCCTTTGCGCACAGGCGCACGGCGATACTCGGATTCGGACGGTCACAGTTCCCGATGACAAGCGCCATCTTCACGTCATGGCGGTCATCGTCGTTATCGGTTGACGAAAAGTACGCGGGATGCCTGCCGTGCGAATGGCAGTCCATCACCAGCACTTCGTCACCCGACAGCGCCGGCGGCTGATACTTCAACGAGCCGCCGGTATGTGTGACGATGCCCACTGGCGCCAGCCGGAAGGCCTGCGTCGAAGGACTCCACACAATCCACGCACCCGTTTCCTTTGGATGCGCCTTGCGGGCCATCTCGGCAAAGGAACCAACGAGGTCCGCCGGGATCGTCTCGCACAGCAACCGGGTTGTCGGGGTGACCCGTCCGTACGGTATGGCCGTGCGAACCCTGAACTCCGCGACCTTGCGCACCAGCGAGAGCCAGGGACGCCGGATCTCGATGAACACGCCGTCTTCAGCGACCAGCAACCGCTCGCCCGCCGCCTGCATTTCTGCGACGGCTTCGTTGCGCGGGACCATGACGGTCGGAAACGACCGTTGCAGTGTCATATCAAGAATATTCATGTTTATTTTCAGCCTTTGGGGCCCCGCGCGATCAGATCGCCGAGGGTCCGTTTCATGGGCACGAGACATTGCAGGGGAAACTGCTCGCCGTACTTACCGGCCAGCATTTCCTTCCAGAACGCAAATTCGCCTCGTGGGTGATTGACACGTTTTCCACCCGCGTTGGGATGGGTGAACGCAGATTCGAAAAAGCCGCTCTCCCACCCATCAATCGACGCAACGTCGATGCGGGCGGGTACACGGGCGGAACCAATACAGATGGAACCGTGGTCCCACGTGTTGAAGTACGGTGGTTCAAACAACGGCGTATCCGGCGTCGGCCGAGCAACGCCGTCGAGCGCATAGACGAAGAAGCCGTTAGTACGCGCCTGAAAGATCAGGCCCGGATGCGGGACCACTGCAGTGACGGTGCCGAGCTCGGCGCAGTCGAAAAACACCCGACGCATTGTCGGCCGGCACCACCAGGTCACTGCGGTCCGATCGATCGCGAGCACCGTCTCAGGCAGAAACTCCGCATTGGCCGCACAGCGTTCGGCCAGCGAATCGAGCGCCGTGAACAGCGCCTCACGGTCAACCGGTCGCCCCGCGCCAATCACTGGACGTTTGCCGGTGCTTGTGACGGGATGCGCGGTAGCGTAGATCGGACTTTGCGAGTCACGTGATTGTGAGTAGAGCAGGATTGCGCCACTCATCACCAGGTCGGTCGAATGCCCCGTCGAGAGAAGCAGATTTTTCATTTGCTGTTTCCTTAGGCACTACGCGTGAGCAAAGCTGCCACGCGATCGACCTGTCGAAGAATGGAAAAGCCCAACGACCAATCGGCGTACTGCTTGCGGATTTCGTTGGGAGATTGAGCGAGCGCGATGAACCCGTGAAACAGGGATCCATCGCCACCGCAGTTGAAGTACTCGTAGTGCGTGTCGAGGATGTCGCCGGTGTAGACGTCATCACACGCCGCGATCGAGGTTGCCGCGTAAATCACTTCCGGTCTGAAAGACCAGTCGAACAGGGCGCGAGGACCGGCACGAGTAAGCAGGACTGTCAGACGTTCGAGCTCCGCGCACAACATGCGAACCCAGCCGGTCTGCGTCCACTGAAGACGTCGTAACGCTTCGATACCGAGCGCTGGATCATTGCGCCAGCACCGACGTTTGGCGTCCCAGCGGCCGATTTCCATGCTGGGCGGGCAGACGTCATCCCGAACCACCGAGGGCAGGTAATGCTGGAACTCCTCCGGATCATCGCCAAAGCGATCTTGCAGGAGCTTGATCGCGTCTTCATCGTCACACCACGGATCACCGTCCCAGTTCCACTGTGCGAACAGGGACAGGAAGTCATCCGGCGTCCGCATGACCAGCGTACGGAACGATGCCCGGTTGATGAGAATCAGCGCCGTAGCAAGAAGGCGCGGGTGCGCTTTCATGAGCGGTGCCGCGCGCCCCTCGATCACATAGACATGGTCTTCCGGTGTTTCGATGCCCAGATACAGCGGTGAGATGGGCTCAAAATCGGACGAATCTGTTTGGTACATGATCTGTTCCTGGACCGCATTCGTATCCAGCAAATACGGTTGAAACAGCAGACGTTTCATCGCGCCACATTCGCGACGGATCCAGGCGAACAGCGCCTGTGCCATCGCGTCGCCAGCATTTGAAAAAGTCTTTACATCGGCTGCCCTGACGGGCCCCGATGTAAAGTGCTCACCGACAAGCGCGGTCACATCGCGATCTGCTGGCCACTTCAACGACGGTCGCGCCACAACGGCGCGCGACAGATCGGGAAGCGTTAAAAGATCATTGGCAGGTCGACGTCGGGCAACGGCACGCTGTGCCGGTTGCCAGCTGACGCCCTCGAGAGCGAAGTCCGCATCAGCAGGCCGAGGATCGAAGAACATTGCTCGATCTCCTTGTCATGAAAAAAAACCGCCCTTTCGGGCGGCTCGGTAGTGGATTGCATCGCCTCATCAGCGATGCATTTCATCAGCGCGCGCTTACGCATCGCTGCCCTTGGCACCGGCCGCACGCAAGAACGTGTAGCGAGCGATTTCTCCTTCGTAGACCGGGCCCTCGATTGCGGCCGTGGTCAGCTCGGGATACTGGGCGGAATACAGATCGCGCACCTCTTCGGGAGAAAAGGTCGCACCGGGATCGACGAAATTCACGCCGTTGTAGACGAACTCGCGAACAAGACGGGCGATGGAAATGGACATGGAGAACCTCAACCGAGAAGAGAGAGAAGATCAGTACCGGCGGAGGTATCCGCGGCACTCGCAGGCGTTGCAGTGGCGGGCGCTGCCGACGTGGACGCTGACTGGTCGTCATCGTCGTTGTCGTCATCACCCTCGTCCTCGCTGCTGGCGTTCGACTGTCCGGCTTTCGCCGCCGTCTTGCTGCCTTTCGCGAGAGTCTTCTGTGCCTTCGACGCCTGGCTCTTTTCCGCTTCCTGCAGGATCGCCGCCGTTGCTGCCACCTGTTCGGAGAGGGAAGCATGCGCCGACGAATAGGAAATCACCGCGGCCGCGAAACCCTCATCGAGTTCCGCCGGCGTTGCGGTCAGCACGAGCGGCTGACGCAATGCGGCTTCTTTACCGTCACCTTGAGGCACGACCACGACCGCCATGCGATCGTTGTCCATCTTCAGGGTGAGTTGCAGCTTGCCGCTGGTTCGCACCAGCGCTTCGAGTTGCTGAAACATGGAATTACTCCGGAAAAAGGGGAAACGCCGCGCGAAGGCGGCGTATACATATAGAGGGGGTACGGGACGCAGAACGCGCCCCGCGATTTCAGAACATCAGTACCTTCGGCAGCTTGCCCGCGTAGTCGAAACCTTCGACCGCGAGCAGCGCCTCGATGACTTCCGGCTTCGATTTCGCGAAGACTTTCTTGAAGTTGTCGCCAAGCGCAGCACGAATGCCAAGCTCATCGGCGAGCACCATCATTTCGGACTTCGTGATCAGCTCCAGAATCTCCTTGTCGAGCTTCCAGTGCTTTTTCAGATCCAGTTTGTGTGACTTGCACAGCTGCGTCAGGTTGGCCACGTCCAGACCTTCGATCGCAGCGAACAGCATCGCGATCATCAGGTCCGCCTGTTTGCTTTCGTGCGTCGCTTGTACGGCATCGACCGCTTTTGGCAGATTGGCCACCGGTGCTTCGGTTTCAGCGATCCGCTCGAAAAACTTGCGGAACGCACCGTCGTCAATCTGCCGGGCATGACCGCTCAGCACGATTGCAATCAGATACTGGCGAGCCAGTTCGTGATTCATGCCGATGTCCATACGCAGCGCCTTGCGCCACAGCTTCACGCGATACGCCTTCACCCGCTCAGACTCGGCGACAACCGTGACTGACGGATTCGTGGACGCTGGAGCACTGGCGGACTTGATGCCCGTGCCATTCGCGCTCTTGACCGCCGGCGCCGACTTCGCGCCATCAGCCTTCGGCGGCTGGGACGCAGCCTTATCAGCCTGGATACGAGCCGCCACCTTCTTCATGTTGCAGACGGTGTCGAAGCACTGACCGCGATACACCTTGCCGACGGAATCCGGCAGGCCACTTACCGCCGCGCCATAGTTCGCGCAGGCATGACAGGCTTGCGCCTGTTCAAGGCCAACGCCCTTCGGCCCGTCGACGGCAAGTTGCACTCGCGTATTGTTGTCACCAGCCCGCACGATACGTACGGTCTGGAACTCATCGCGCAGGCCTGCGGCTGTCGCCGCAAGCTGCTTCTCCGTTTTCTCGTTGAAGCAGGTGCGATTCGTACAGTTGCCTGTGCCGATCGCCTCGCCAAACATCTGCGCCTGGGTCGACGAGTTGTGCGGGCAGCCCGCGCAATCCGCCTTGTCGAATATGGCCGAAGCCAACGCACACGAAGCCGATTCCACCAGCTTGCGCACGTCGGCGGCCGACCGCTTCTCCGCAACGACCACGGGCAGCACCTTGTCCTGATTCTCTTTCGAGAGCGCAGCCAGCAGTTCAGCATGAGAGATGTTGATCTTGCGCTCGCTCAGCGCATCGAGCACCGCGGTCGAACAGTTCAGCAGCGCGAGGCGGCTATCCAGCGTTGCGCGCGACCAGCCAAGAATCTTGGCCGTCACATCGCGATCGCCGCCTTGCAGACCAAGCAGCTCTGAAGCATCGCGGGCTTCTTCGGCGGGGGACAGGTTATCGCGCTGGATATTTTCGGTGAGCGCAATACGGCGCGCCTCGACTTCATCGACGTCCTTTACAACGATGGGCATCGCGAAATCTTCACCGTGAGCGTCCATGGCGCCGCGATAGCGACGACCACCTGCGATAACCTCGTAGTCGAAATCGTCCTCCGTTACCGGGCGGACGATGATCGGCGTATCAACGCCATGCGCGCGAATCGACTCGGTCAGTTCCGCCATCGCCTTCGGATCGAAGTACGTACGCGGATTGCGGCCAAGCTTGATGCGCTTGAGGGGAGCAGTAAGTTGTTGTTGCATTGCAGGTTCTCCGAAAAGGGAACCTGCTCCCGATCGGGAGTTGGTTCCCGATGGGGTCTAAGATGGGGGCCGGATGTCCGGCGGATCGATGCGTCAGAGACGCGTTAAAGCGGGTCTTCAGTGCTCAAGATGCGGGCACTGCCAGAATTCGTGACCCTTGAAGCAGAAGGAGCACATGCCCGACGTTTCCTCCTCAGCCTCCTGGATCGCAATGCCTCGCTTCCACGACTCAGCCAGGTTCGGCTCATCGGCGAAGTAGATGGGCACCGGCAGCGAGCCATCGCTTGCAGTTGCGGCGTCGCGCTGACCCAACGCCTCAGCGTCAGCCATCGGGACCGCAAAGCTGTCATCGTTGGGGTCAACGATGGAGGCTATCTTCGCAATCGCGAACGCGATGCGCACATCAAGGTAGGCATTTGACATACAGGTTCTCCGTGGAGGGAACCTGCCCTTTCGGGGGTGGTTCCCGAAGGGGTCAAAATGGATGCCGTGCGAGCCGGCGGTTCGATGCGTCAGCGACGCGGATGATTCATCAAAGATACGCCTCCGAGATAAGGCGAACCCCCGAAAAGCTGCACAAATCCATGCTGCTAAGAAGAAAAAGGCCCACCGCGATGGTGGGCCCTGGTTCAAAGGTGGTCTCACGGCGCGACGCTATTGCGCTGACACTGTTCGAGGACGAGGCGTGCGATCGTCTTCGCAAGCGGCATCGCTACCGAGACTTCGCGCTGGTCGGCCGGCGCTTCCAGCACATTCAATACAAAAGCCATTGAATCGACGACAGGTGCGCTACCGGTTGCGTGATTAGCGATCCATTCGATTAGGGACGCCTGATCGCGCTTCCAGTCCCTGTCGTCATGAACATAGCCGAAGCGTTCGCAGAGCAGTCGATGGAAATTTTTGAACTCGTGCTCTGCTCGCGCGCTGGCCTGAGTGCCGCCATCGGTCGGCGAGCTTAGAGAGGTGTTGCTGTCGGAAGAGTGAGGTTGCACGGCAGATTCTCCTGAATGGGCGTCTGCCCCCAACGGGAGCAGACTCCCGTTGGGATCAACAAAGGTGCCCCCGTTATAGGAAGGCTCCGGTTTAGAAAAGCGTTAGCTGGTCAATCGTATCGAACACGGTGCGTTCTCGTGTGCCGCTTGCCAGCGACTGCTCGAAAAGCTCAGCCAGCGACGTTGCACTGCGACTTACCTGTGCAGGCGTAGTCTGCGGTGTTTCGCGTTCCAACACCTCCACGTCCGCAGTTTCGACCTCTGCTTCGATAGCGACTTCCGGCAATACATCCGGCGACTCAGCCACATCAACGGCCGGCTGCTGTTCGAGCGCGACCGAATCACGAAGTAGATCCGCCTCGAGTCGACGCCGTAGCTTGAACGTCCAGCCTCCGAGAATGTGCGCGGGCGTGTACCAGGTGCCCCACACCTCCATCGACAGCGCGTTGCCGTGCACGACCGTTGCGGGAACGTGCAGCAGCGACAACTGGACGTACGTCATGTGGACGCAACACGGATCGATATCGATGCAGGTTGCGTGCATCGCCTGCTGAAAATTGTGACCTGCAGCGAGGATTGAATCTGCCGCGGCGATCACCATGCCGCCAGCGCCACAGGCCGGTTCATGGACCCGAAGAAAGCCACGGCGCTCAATCTCCTCACCGACGTTTCCCATCAACATCATCGACATCATGCGGGACACGCTGTAGGGCGTGAAGAACTGCCCTGCCCGATCGTTGCCGAGGCCTAGCATCATGTACGTCTCGCCAAGGACGTCGGTCAGGCCACCACTAACTGGCAGACCATCTGCGGTTTCCTTGCGGATCACCGCCATGCGTTGCCCGAACGATTCAACGAGAAGACCGAGCATCTGCGGGAACCGCTCAACTTCCTCCCGCTTGTACTTGCCGACGATCTCCAGGTAGCGCTTTTCGCGCGCCTCGAACTGCGCGCGATCGGCGCTGTTGCTGATCGCGAGCGCGCTCATCTCCACAAAATCGGAAAACACCGTGTGCAGATGGTGGCCATAGGAAAACGACTGGATGAGCTTGACCAGCTCCTTCTGTGCCGAGTCCGCTGTCAGATCGTGCTTGCGTTGCGCAGTTTTTCGGCTCACAGCAGATCCTCCACGGGGCCAAGTTGCGCCTGAAGAACCGCGTACAACCGGTCAAAATCAGGAACCTCTCCCAGCGCCAGCGAACGCTCCACGTCAAAGCCAGCAAGCCGGAAGATCGCGGCCCGATCGACGACGGGCCGCACCGACCGCGTTGCGAACCCGGTACGCGCCTTCCAGATGATGCGGGTGGCCAGCGTCTGATACGTACGGCGCTGCTCGCTGATCACCTGTTCCGTTGACGCCACGCGCACCGCAGGATCAGGCGTCTCGCCAAACAGGCGCTTTTCGGTTGCAGCAATGGCGCTGTAGTGACGCCATGCCGCCGTCTGAGCGTCGATAAAAGTCTGGATGAAATGATTAAACATGCCGGATTCCAAAAGTGATCCGGGGCGCATCCCCATCGGGGCGTGCCCCGATGGGTAGGTAGATGGTGCTGTTCAGATGCCGTAGTACCGGCGTACCCGCCGACGGCGCTCGGCGAACGGGCGTCCGCCGGTAACCGAGAGAGGTGCTTGCGCTATGAGATGACGCAGAGCTGCCGCACGAAAATGCGCGGAGTAGCGCTTCTTCGCCCTGACGATCCGCAGCAACTGCTCATGAGGCAGGCCGTAGGTCTGCCAGACCATCAGGCCGAATCGAAGAATGCGCTGTCGGTTCATGGTGTGCTTCCAGTCGAGATGACGGGAGCACGCCCTTCGGGGGTGGGACCCGTCGGGGTAAATAGAAAACGCCTGCAGGTGCAGGCGTTCGGTCGATGCGTCATGGACGCAATTGATCAAACCATCTTAGCGCCACCGACAGCCGCCTCAACAAGAAATGGAAGCGTAATTCGTACGCCTTTTGCCGAGAGCCTGATTGGATATCCGGGCAACCTTATCCACAGATTTTCTGGATAACCCTGTGGATATGTCGTCGGACGCGAGTAGGCAGGCGTTCAAGCCGGCGTGCAAAAAGGCGCGGCACCGGGGCCGCCCCCGCGAGCCGGCTCACGGCCTTAACCCGGAATGCTCGACAAAACCATACAGCTTTTGAGCCATGTTGGGCTCATGGCTTTAGAGCATTTCGCCATGAAAGCTCGGCGGAAGCCATCACCTTTTGGGGCTCTTGCCAGTGGCCGGGAATCCGACAATCAGTTACGCCCGTGCGTGGGCATCATTTCCGTCTGAGGACCCTATGTCGAAACCGAATTACCCAACGAACACCGCAGGAACTCTCGCATTCGCGGCCGCCGTCGCGGCATGCGTATTCGTCATCCTGATCCCCGCAGGTCTGAGCGACGGCTTCTTCCTACCAGCACTGACCTCGGCCCTCGCCGCATTCACCGTCGAGTTCGGGCGCCGCACCCGAATCCGCAAACTCGTGGAAAGGCGCGACGAGGTTCAGCAATCCGGCTCGAGATTCGAAGTCATCGTCAACGACGCACGTGTTGGCGAGATCGGCGTGATCGAAACAATCGATATCAAGCTCAATGCGTTGAGCGATGCTCGTAACTATGCCGCTCAGTTCATGAATCTCCTTGCTTTCCTCATCAGGTGCGCTTTGCTATCTCTCGTGCTGACACCGGTGCTGCTCTTCTGGGCGTTTGTGTTTCAGGCCTGGATCGATCCCTCAGGGTCGAAGGCCATCATGTCGACGTTCCTTCAACTCCAACCGGCCAGCGTGATGACGCTCGGCACGACACTGATCACGTTCTGCATGACAGTTTTCATGCTCACCGTGGGTTGTAGCATCAGTTTTGGTCCGAATCTTGGTCTGTCGAACATGTTCCGACGCGCCGTCGATCGCGCGATTGCTGCAAAGCTTGAATGTCCGGTACCCGGCCGTATCCGCCTTCGTCCTGCACGCCCAGTGCTGGCTGCCGTTGAGGAAACGCAGCCGTGATCGACCTGTTCCTGTTCCCCATCGCGGCAGCCACCATGGTCTTGTGGGCGGTCTGGAGAGTTCTCTCTCCCCTTGCGCAGGCCCACCACTGGCCAACATGGCTCTCTCTTGCGTTGATGGCAACGGTGATAGCGGCGAGTGTTGTTCTGAGCATGCTTGCTGACCTTCGGCGCGAAATCCGCGATCGACAGCTCAGGCGTGAGAAAGACGTGATGCAACAGCGGTATCCGCTTTGCCATGTCACTTTGCTCTCAAGCGGCAAGTGGTTCCTTACCGACAAGGCCACGGGACGGGAATATCGCCCCGACGAGTGTCACTGAAACCGGAACGCCAATATGTCTATCAATACGCCGCTACCACCCTGCCCCGAAATCACTATCCCGCTTTTCGCCTCGGCCGACCGCCTCGTAGACGCTGCAATCGGCTTACGGTGGCCATCATGGACACCCGTCGCCGCAACCGCAACGGTCGTCATTGCCGCGACTGTTGCCGGATCGATCCTCGCCATGCGGAGCCTGCGTGTCAGGAGGCCTGCGGATCAACGGCGTCGCTCCTGAGGCCGATGCGCCACTTCTTTTTGCCACATGGCCGCCCGAGCGCGGCCATTTTCTATGGTGAGATCCAATGTTCAATGTATCTTTCGACGGCGGCACGTTTCCGCTCACTGACGTTCAGGAAAACCCGGCGCGGTACGTCAAGCGCCTTGAACGGGCCAAGGTGACGCCGGGTTTCGCCATCTGCATGTGCGATACCAATGTTCCTCCGCTGCAACTCGTCATTCGTCGCTACGGCTCATTGCTTCACCTTGCTGGTTGGCCAGAGGACGGCCATCGGCACAAGCGCGACTGCGACTTCTTCAAGGACCCGGACGCCGCGAAGCCTCCCAATGGCGGCGACTCGACGGCCGCGATCCTCACGACTCCCGCAGGGCTGAACGTCAAGCTGGACGCCTCCCTAACGTTGCGCGAGACTGCCACTGGCTCACGCGGTTCGGCCGCACACACTTCCACCCGCCAGAGCCGCCGGACCGCGACCCTACTGGCGTTCCTCCAGACATTGTGGGCCGAGGCTGGCCTCAATCAATGGTTTGGTACCGCGACGTGGCGCCATTGGGGCCATTGCAACAGCCAGTTGCTCGCCGAAGTCGGCACCGCGCTGATCAATGGCACCGACGCACAGGATGTCCTGCACATCATGCGTCGGTTCGATGAAGCTGATCGTGCCGCGATCAACGCCGAGTTCGACGCGTTCATGGCGCGGCTGACGACCGAAAAAGGAGCGACTCGCCGTGGACTGATTATTGGCGAGGTTAGCGAAGTCACAGCTACACAGTACGGGCACGCGCTGAGTCTTCGGCAGAGCGCGCGCAAGTACTATGCAAGCTCCAATCTGATCGAGCACACGGCGCATTCCTATCCTCACGCGTGGCGCTCGCTCGGCGATCGCCACGCCCGGGTTATTGCCCTGCTTCTCGTTGAGCGAACACCGAAGGGCCACGTGAAGGTGGTCGACCTCGCCGCAATGCTCTGCTCTCACGCGTTCATCCCATGCGATTCGATCCACGAAGTCGCGATGGCAAACAGGCTTGTGGCTGAACGACGGGACTTCATCAAACCTGTGCGCATGCTCGACGGCGACGACATGCTCCCTGATTTTGTGCTGCGTGACACGGCCACCGAAACTCACATCGAGGTTTACGGGATGAACGGCGTCGAAGTATACGAGGCTCGTAAGGAGCAGAAGCGGGCGCTCCGACATGCACGTCAGATTCCGGCCGTTGAATGGGATGTAGATCGCAACGCGCTGGAGTCGGTTCGACTGCCGGAAGCCAACAGACGTCGTTCGGCGACTTGACTTGCTCAGCTCATCGATACGGTAACTACACGCCTTTCTATACGCCCGCCGGAGAAGTCATGCTGCCCCAACTCGCCCAGATACTGCAGGACACCCTCAATTTCACACGCTACGCCGCGTCGCCGTTCATTCTCAACGGACGGCCCGATTCGACACGCAAATGGCTCTTCACACTTCGCGAGCAGCTCGTCGCCGTTGTCGAGAAGATTGATGAAGCATTAAAAGCGCTCGATAACTCCATCGAGCGGAGCGACGCTGACTGGACCGACGAAGAACGCGTCCTAAGCCATCAGTGGGTGACGCACCGCTATCCCAACGAACCCGTGGCCGTACAACACGCACTGCGCGAGGCGTGGCGCGACGGCCAACGCATGAGAGCCGCACACCCTGATACACCCCCTGATAGCGGAGGGCGCGAGTTTGAACGGCTTGCACTGCTCGCACTGCGCAAGCTCGTGCCGTACGACGCGCGAAACAGGGGTTGGGAGAAAGCGGTCCAGGATTACGTCGACGGCATACCCGTCGTTCGGCCGCACCGCTATCTGGCGATTAACCGGATTGCCATTCGCGACATTTTTCTCAGGCACGGGATAGCCCCCGCTGGGCCCCAGGGTGACGTGCCATCGGAGATCTACGAGGCGGTCGATGAACTGCTCGATCACGTTCACGCCCTGGACGAATACAAATGGCTCTACCGCCAGGCTGCTCTTGACCTCGGTAAGATCCGGCGCTCCCTCAACATTCCCAACGACGAGACTGCGATCGTTGCCGGCACGCCCTTGATCCTTGAAACGATCGCCCATCTCAAGCGGCCTGTTCAGTCAGCCGAATAGCCTCGCCGCTGCCCCTTGACTTCGCCGTGCATGCGGCAAGATCGATGCATGCCCGCCTGAGCGGGCCATTCTTCCAACGGAGCACTAATGCAAGGAAAGACGCTCTTTCTGGAACGCGCGGTCTCCCGCGCGCTCGACTGGCTCGGCCGCTACCCTGCGCTCGGATGCGCAAGCCATGATCCACAATCCATCTCCTCCGGGCGCCAGGTGGTTGCGGCCTCTCTCACCGACGACGGCGTGCGATGCGTCTTCTTCAGTGCTGTCGGCTCCGTCCTGGACTTCACTGCAACGTGGGCCGAACTCGAACGGGCGAAAACGTGGTGGTATTTCGTCCAGCGCTGGTATTTCTGGGTCGTTCCCGATGAGCAAACATTGGAAACGATCAACGTGACAGCGTCGATGTTGGACCATCTGGTCGTCCCGTCGCGGGTCGACCACGCGTCGGACGAGTCCTATCTCAGGTGGCTCGACAACATCGAAGCGCGTGCACGTCTGTGCGGTCGGCTTGCAGCGTCGCGCCTTGAACTCGAGACGGTCTGAGCGGAGGTTTCATGGGAGCATCCACTGCAATCGAATGGACCGACATGACGTGGAGTCCGTGGGAAGGCTGCCAGAAGGTCGGCCCGGGCTGCGATCATTGCTACGCCGAGTCGATGAACCGTTGGCTGCGCCGCGGCGAAAACTGGGGGCCGGGGGCCGTTCGACGGATCTACAGCGACGATCACTGGGTAAAGCCTCTGCGCTGGAACGCGGCGGCAGCAAACACCGGCCAGCATCTGAAGGTCTTCCCCAGCATCTGCGACCCGTTCGACAATGCGGCACCGCGTGGCCAACGTGAGCGCTTTGCGAACCTCATCGTTAACACCCCGCAGCTCATCTGGATGTTGCTCACAAAGCGGATTGGCAACGCCGCGCCGATGCTCACGGATATGTTTCCCGACGGCACACCGTCCAACGTTTGGCTCGGCGCGACAATCGTCAATAAAACCGAAGCCGACCGGGACATCCCAAAACTGATCGACGCGCCGACGGCCACCCGGTTCCTGTCAATGGAACCGCTGCTCGGTGCCGTCAACCTGTACGACTGGATCGGTCCGTGGGGCCAACCGGTTGAGTCGCAGGCACCGCCGATGATCGACGGCATTTTTGTCGGCGGTGAGAGCGGCCGCGGCGCGCGCCCAATGCATCCATCATGGGCGCGATCGCTACGGGATCAGTGTGTGGCAGCTGGTATCGCCTTTCATTTCAAGCAATGGGGCGAGTGGGCGCCCGGTAATAGTTCTTCCGGCAACGATTTGATCGACCGCGATAGGCAGAAAATCGCGAGTGGCTTTTTCGATTACGACGATCAGTGGAATCCCCTCGGCCCGAATGCCTTTCGTCAGACCATGGACCGAATCGGTAAAAAAGCCGCCGGGCGCCTGTTGGACGGCCACTTCCACGATGACTTTCCGCCAATTATTATCGCCCATTGAATAAAGGTGCTTTCTAAATGTAAATCCGGCTTTTCGCACGACCATTGTCCAACGATAATCTGAACAAATAATGGAACGTGCGAAACCGGAAATGTACGAGCAACTCTATCCTTGCGATCACTGCGGCGGCCGCGGCACCGTGGGGTTTTCCCAGCGTGTCGTCGCGGAAATCGGCCAGACGGGCTTCGACTATGGGCAATTCGGCCGTCATGCCGGCCCGCCCAAAGTGGGCGACACGTTGCAAAGGCCGCCCTTCGCACCACAAACCGAGAAGTTGGTCTGCATCTATTGCGCAGACTGCGAGATGTCAACGCCGTGGGTGGCCATCGGGGACGACGAGCACGCGGCGATGGACAAGGCCGCGAAGATCTGGAACCGACGTCTTGACCGCCCCAAGGTTACCGAAGGCGACTTGCGCGATCTGATCGAGAAGGAAGTCGGCGCGTGCGACATGCACATGGTCATCGACATGCTTTCGCGAAACGACGAGGACTGGGAAACCCGCGGCCCGATGTTCGCCATGCTGGCCCAGCGGCTTGTCGATGCGAGCGTTTCGACCATCGATAGCTGGCCAATCGATCCTGTCCTGCGAGACGCCGCCCGATATCGGAAGCTTGTCCAGCTTGTAAAATGGGTTGATATCGACGGCGAACGATATGTGCAGTTTCCCAAGATCCCGACCCCGCGCGAACACGATGATTGTCTGTTCGAGGACCGCATTGCGCTTGCTGTTGACGCGATGCCGGACCGGGACCGCTGGTAACCCTCACTGGCCAAGGTCGGACGCTATCACTTTGAGTGCCGCGTCCAATGCGCCGGACTTGCGCCATTTAAGCCAGCGGTTGTAGCACGTCTGTTGCGGCGGGAAGCTCGCGGGCAAATGCTGCCACGCTCCGTCGCTTTCCCGAATCCACAAGACGGCTTCAAATATCTGACGCACGGGCGCCGCCGCACGCCCACCTCCTGCCTCGTCTTCGCTGTCGACCAGAAACACGGACACCTTGCTCCACTGCTCGTCTGACAGAT
The DNA here is from genome assembly GCF_020177535.1 of Paraburkholderia sp. XV. NCBI lineage: Bacteria > Pseudomonadati > Pseudomonadota > Betaproteobacteria > Burkholderiales > Burkholderiaceae > Paraburkholderia > Paraburkholderia sp. XV. The sequence continues at coordinate 127,965 of NZ_JAGUUD010000001.1, forward strand.
TCATCAAACTCCCCCGGATCTCTCTTCGTTATCTTTGCCGCTCTCACGGTCGATCAGTATGCATCCGACGACGAAGAAAAAAAAGCCGACTCAAAGAGTCGGCTTGCTAAAAAGTTCCGGCACATTCCGAGGGCCGATGCCAGAACCTGAGAGATGATTCATTGTGACTGGTCGACGCCACCTGCAAACAGGCGTATGACACATTAAATTGCAGGTCATTCCAGAACAGGCACGCATTCTAGTGGACCGCGACAATCATGTTGGCCGGTGTGGCGGCAAAGGTTTTGGCCGGTGGGGAGGAGTCGGAGGCGGCGTAGCCGCCGGAGACTTCTCCCCACCGGCGGCGCCGAGTCGGCTGGGCTCTACGATGGCTGATCGAATAAGAAAGCGATCAGCTACATGTCTGGAACCCGCATTACCGACCAACAGGTTCGCCTCTACATGCCGCCGCCAAGGCCGGCATCAGTGTCCGCAGCGCGCGCCGCATAGAACGAGACGCCTTACTGCCATCCCAGAAACCTCGTCGTTACTGGCGTTCCCGTCCCGATCCCTTCGCCGACGTCTGGGATACTGAAGTCGTTCCGATGCTCGCGAACGCACCGCAACTTCAGGCGGTCACGATCCTGCGCAAGCTGCAGGACGATCATCCAGGGGAGTATCCCGACAGCACACGCCGCACACTCGAGCGACGCGTGCGGCACTGGAGGGCGACGTCCGGCCCATCGCAGGAAGTCTTCTTCCCGCAGTTGCATGAGCCCGGCGCACGCGGCCTGTCCGACTTTACCGACATGGCCGAACTGCGAGTGACGATCGCTGGCGTGCCATTCGAACACCGGCTGTACCACTTCGTGCTCGCGTTCTCGCGCTGGGAATACGCCAATGTCGTTGAAGGTGGCGAGAGCTTCGAAGCACTGTCCATGGGTTTGCAAAACGCACTATGGCAGGCCGGGGGATGTCCGCGCGAGCATCGCACCGACAGTCTGTCGGCGGCGTTCAGAAACCTCGCGGACGAAGACGACTTCACGGTGCGCTATGCGGCGCTGCTTGAGCACTATGGCATGACCGGGACCCGCAACAATCGCGGCCTAGGTCACGAGAACGGTAGCGTTGAGTCATCGCATCGCTATCTGAAGGAAGCCGTCGACCAGGCGTTGATGTTGCGCGGTCACCGGGACTTCGTCGATCGTGCGACCTATGACGAGTTTCTGCGCGAGGTCGTCATGCGTCGCAACCGGCGTAACGCAGCGGCGTTCCGCCTTGAGCGCGAACAGCTCATGGATCTGCCGTTAAGGCGCACCACAGACTTCGTCGAGGAAGAAGCACGCGTCACACGCTGCAGCACCTTCACGGTACGCGGCATTCTGTACAGCGCGCCATCGCGACTGATCGGTCATCGCCTGAAGGTGCGCGTCTACGGTGACCGGCTCGACTGCTATCTGTCGGGTGCGCTGGTGCATACCACCTCGCGAGGCTCGCGTGGCGGCGACAACCGCCACGCGCTGAATTACCGACACTTCATTGAGAGTCTCAAACGCAAGCCACAGGCCTTCAAGGGGCTTGCGTTTCGCGATCAGCTGTTTCCGCGTGAGGCGTATCGCCGGACGTGGGAACAGCTGGAGGCGAGGTTGACGCAGCGCGAGGCATGCAAAGTCATCGTTGGATTGCTTGAGCTCGCCGCGCTCGATGGCGTCGAGGCCGTGCTGGCCGCGCGCCTCAACGCGCTGCTGGTTGACGGCAAGCTGCCTGATCTGAAGGCTTTACGCGAGGAGTTCGCGCCGCGTCACGCCGATTGCCCAGTCGTCAATGTTGAGATGCCACCCGCAAGCAGCTATGACGACCTGCTCGGCAAGGAGGTCGCATGAGCACGCCCGCTTACGATGCCGGCCGTCTTGCCTTGATGCTCAATGAACTGCGCCTGCCGACCATCGCCCGCCTGTGGCCCGAGTTTGCGGAGCGCTCCGACAAGGAAGGCTGGCAGGCCACGCGGCTGATCGGCGCATTGCTCGAACACGAACTGGCCGAGCGGGCCAAGCGGCGCATCGAACGTCATCGTGCTGAGTCGCATCTGGACCCGACCAAGACGATCGCGACCTTCGACTTCAGCATGGTGCCGATGGTTTCGAAGGCCCACGTCATGGCGCTCGCGACCGGCGATTCGTGGCTTGAGAAAGGCGCCACGGCGCTCCTGTTCGGCCCGCCCGGAGCCGGCAAAAGTCATCTAGGTTCGGCCATCGGACACGCGTTGATCGACGCCGGCTACCGGGTGCTGTTCACGCGTACCAGCGAGCTCGTGCAGAAGCTGCAGGCTGCACGTCAGAGCCTGCAGTTGCCTTCAGCTCTTGCCAAGCTCGACCGCTTCGACCTGATCATCCTGGACGATCTGTCATATGCCCGGAAGGATCAGGCCGAAACCAGCGTGCTGTTCGAGCTGATTGCCGAAAGGTATGAGCGCCGTAGCCTTCTGATCACCGCCAACCAGCCGTTCTCGGGCTGGAATGACGTGTTTCCTGATCCCGGCATGACCGTCGCTGCAATCGACCGGCTCGTCCATCATTCGACGATCTTCGAGATGAATGTCGAAAGCTACCGTCGACGCACCGCCAGCGACAAACAGAACAGCCGGCGCCGACAATCATCCGGCGACAATCAACAACAAGGAGCGACAACCATGACCGGATAACGATCGACAATCATCCCGGTCGACCGGCCAAGATGGTTGTCGGTAAACCGGCCGTGCTGCTTGACGCTGTCCATTCTAGCGTCGATCGGCCGACGCTCCAAGAATCCGATAGAGCGCCTGCCGTGATATGCCCAGCGCCTTTGCCGCGTGACTCTTGTTTCCCTCCGCACCTTTGAGCGCTACTCTCACCTCGTCATCGGTCGGCAACGCTTTCTTCAACCGATCCTGCATTGCGAACGTCGACAGGTATGCGCCAGACTTGGTCAGGCGGGAGTGGCCGGCAGCTTCGACTACTCGGCGCATTGCTTCTTCGTGTAGTTGCGGGTCGGGGCGCGCATCTGCCCGCTTGATCGGCGCCGGCACACCGGCCGTCTCCTCGTAGAGCGTCTGTAAATACTCATGCCGAAGACCATGACTGGTGATACCGATACCCCGCCTGGTGACGCCGTGTTTCTCCAGGACGTAGTAGTACCAGTCTCTCCACTGTCGCAGCGTGCGATCGGCGGGCACCGTTGAACCCGTCTGGCCGTTGCTGAGCCGCGCTGCCTCTACGAGGATACCGATCTTTGTTTCGATAGGAACTTCGCGTGGACGCCCGCCCTTCGTGCCGCGCGTCACCGCCAGTAACCTTGGATTGCGGGCCGCCTCCGCAGGCCGAAGCATGAAGCTCTCCTCGATGCGTAATCCGAACGCCGCCTGTAACTTCAGTTGAACCGCCGTATAGGGGCACGTCTGCGCGATCTCATCGATCTTCGCCACCGCATCGACGCCGTGGGCGGCCCAAGATTTATCTTCCGTTGCTACGTAACTTCGCTTGAGGCCCAGGGCGTCCCGGTCTGCATACTCGCCTAGCGATCCGATCAGATTTGTCTTGCCCATCCATTGCGCGAGCGCGCGAAGATACGTCAGCTTGTTCTCGATGGTGCCGCCACTCTGTCCTGCAGCGATCCACTTATCGACCAGATGCTGTACATGCTTGTGCTTGAGGGACCACGGCGTCTGCAATGCGAAACCGCCGTCGCGCAGCTCCTTGAAAGCCTTGCAGAGTTTCGCCGCGCGATATTCCTGCGTCTTGATCGACAGCGCGCGATTGCTGATTCGCGTCGTGCTGTGAACGCGCGAAACGTTTTCGTCAAAGAGTTTGAGCATCGCATCCCGGAATTCAGGACCGAAGCCGTAGCTGTTAACGATTGCGCGCACGTTGAGAATTGCGGCCATCCGATACTCCTGAGCGGCTTTGCGCCGCGATGCTTCGTTTTCCACCACCGGCGCGCTGACCGCGACATCCCTACCTGATGCCGTTACCCGGTCATGCGTGCCTGCCCGCTTTTGCCGCCACAGTGGCGGTTGCGCCGAAACCCCGTCGCGTGGGTATAGCCTTCCGGTCCTTTAGCGATTCCATCCGATCGGCCAGTTGCATGGGAAGAACATGCATCCGACTGTCCAACCTGCTGCTTGCCGGTCCGAGTCGCGCTTCGCGCAACCCACCACCGACGTATTCGCGCGGAGCATCTCTGCCGTCGCGCTGCGCGGAAGTACCTCCCGCACGTTGCAGCTTCGTGGCTACCCTGCCAGCACGACGCTTGCGCGCCTCGGAGCCGGTTCCGCTTCGCGGTGTCTCGACCCCGTGCCAACTGCCGGGCAATACCTGTACGCGTTTTTTGAACGGCCGCGCGCGCCGTGTCCTCCTCCGTCAGGGAATCGCGATGATCCGGCCTGTGCCGATCCTCGCAAGGCTTCCCCCGCCCCCAAGCACGTTCATCCTTGCCGCTGTGTGTCGGGCAAGTCGAACGCACCCAGCCGTAGCTGTAAGGGCGTGTACAGACGCTGCTGAGTTGCGGAAAGTGCCCGGTGTCCGGGCTATCCACATGTCCTCAACGCGCCACAACGCGGCAAACCGCCGCCAATCGTATGGATATCGCAGTGTCCGGGTGTCCTCAACGTGGATCACCAGGCACTTGATCTACTTCAGAAAAAGGCCGCATCACTGTGCGGCCCGGTCAGTGGGGTACTTCTGGCCCGTTGCGGGCGTGGGGTATAGACGCGCGGGTGCCTTGCACTCGCATTCGATGCGTCAGAGACGCGGTAGGTGTTCCTAGGATAGAGGCGAACACGCCATCTTTGTCCGCCGAAAGCTGGGCAGAACCGGTCGGCTTTCGCTGACTTGACTTTGCTGGGCGCTCGATAGACTGGAAACCAGGCAGAACTGACAGAAAACTGTTAGTTCGATCCGATAGACCCGACTGAGCGACTCAAACTGACACTTAAGTGTCAGTTATCTGATAGTTCGTCGCCCCCGCGCGACGCGGCGACTCAAACTGATACTTATCTGTCAGTTATCTGTCACTTCGACGCGCGGCTCACTCAACGCATGGAGTCATCTTGAAAACTTCGGTCTTCGCAATCGACGTCGGTTACGGCAACACCAAATATGCGCACCGTGCGGCAAGCGGCACCATCGCCACGGGCATGTTTCCTTCTCTTGCGCCGCTCGCTGCCAGTCACGCTCTTTCCGGCTATGGCGATAGCGTGCTCGCCGCGCGCAAGGTCGCAACGATCGTCATCGAGCAGATCGAATACGAGGTAGGCCCGGACGTCTCGCTCACGGCCGCGTATGGCAAAACAGGACGCGCGCTATCCAGCGATTTTGTGTTGTCCGATAACTACGCCGCCCTGCTCTTTGGTGCGATCCACTTCGCGGGCGTCACCCAGATCGAGCGACTGGTGCTGGGCCTGCCCGTCCACAACATGAAGAAGTACTCGGGTGCGTTGCGCGACCGCTTTACTGGCACGTTCGACTACGGCCCGGGTCGCATCGCGATCGACAAGGTTGTGGTGATTCCGCAGCCGCTTGGCTCGCTCGTCGCCGCGTCCGCAAACCGGCAAAGCGAGTTCGGTCGCGATAGCGCTCATCTGGTGATCGACGTGGGCTATTTCACGACCGACTGGGTTTATGCCAACGGGTTCACGATGGATGACAAGCGTAGTCACGGCCTTCCGGGTGGCGCTTCACAGATCTATCAACACATCGCCGGACTTATTAAGAAAGACCAGGACGATCAGGTCGAAGATATCGAACTGATCGACAAGGCGCTTCGTGAGCGCAAGCCATTCTTCTTCTACGGCAACGATATTGACCTCGACCCCTACCTCGAACGCTCGCAGCCTGTTATCGCCGGTGTGGTCAAGGAAATGCAAAACAACGTCGGCCTGCTCACGAACGTGCGCTCGATCATCCTGTCGGGCGGCGGTGGCGCTTTGTATGCGGCAGCCATCCGCAAGGCGTTCCCACGCGTGACGCTCGAAGTCATCGACTCGCCCTGCACGGCCAATGCAAAGGGCTTCCTGATCGTTGGCGAAGCCGGCCTGACCCGTGAGCGCGCGACTGCGAAAGCATGAGCAATAAATTTGACATGAAGGTGGTCATCGATCCGGTGACCACGCCGTTGCTGCACGCGCGTCTTGGTCAGGCAGCTTCGTATCGGGAGAGAGCGGCGCTTCTTCGATCGCTTGCCGAAGCTGCGTTGCGTGGCGACGGCAACGGAACACGTCCGGAATGGCCTACAGCTTTTTCTGTCGGCCTGCCCACGTCAGCCCCCGTGGCATACGAGCCGGCACGCCAACTCGACGTTTCTCCTCGCGTTGACCGAGATACGGCGGCAATCAAAGATGACGAACCTGCAACCAACGAAGGGGGCGCGGATCAGGCATTCGACGTCGACCAGATCGGCGAGGCATTTGGGGCGTTCGTCTGACTCCGGCGCTTGACTTCCACGTGGGAATGCGAAGATAGGTTCATCACATCGGTGTTCGCGGCGCACCGCGCCGTGCACCGGTGCAATACTGGAAACTGGAGGAGTTATGCTCGAACTGATGGATATTCTGCACAACGGTCTGCCGCTCAGCGAACCGCGCTCTTGGCTGCTGATCGCCACGGTTGCAGCCGCGTGTGTCGCCGGCTGGTACAGCGGCGACATCGCTGCCTGGTTCACGAACCGGAACAAGGATGCCGACTAATGGATTCGATCGATCGGCTGGTGCCCTACTACAGGAAGTTCACCGCACTGCCGTTTCTCGCACGGCGCGCCATCATCTTCGCGCTCTCGGTCCTCGTCTGGATCATCGGCGGGACGCTGATGAATTTTCATGTCAGCCCCGACGTGTGCGCGTTGATCGTGATCGCAGGCGGCGTCGGCGCGTTGTGGTCCACCGAGCTCTGGCGGCTCTGGAAGCCCTTGTTCTACATCGTCCTGGTCTGCATTGCTGTCATGAAATGAACGGACCGCACAGACGAAAAAAAACGGCTCCCCCAAAATTTCTGGGGGAGCCGTTTTCGCTTTCACGGGATCAATGCGGCCTAGGGGTCGCTGTAACAAGAAGACGGTGCGCGCAAAAATCCCACGCATCCACAAAAGTTTTGTCGCGGCACGCGTATGCGGTATTGCCACTGGCCGTCCGATCAATCACGTCGAACGCGACAGCCTCTGACTTCCCTACCCGCTGGCGGCCACCTTCGGCGCCGTTGGTTGCGACGATTGCAAAGCCACCCACGAGAACCTGAAACGAAGCCATTTCCACTCCAAAGAAATTGGCCCGACGAGACAATCCCCGATGGGGAATATCCCCACCGGGCAGGTTGAATAAATGTGCGGGTCTTGCCGCGTTAGAAAATCGATGCCGCTTACGCGGCGACGTGTTGCGGGACAGCAGATTGCGAGACGCGAGCTACGCTTACCGTCGGGACGTCGCTGGCGAAACGCGCGCACCACTGGTCGGCGTAGTCGGTTCCCCGCACGCGAGGCCGGTGAACAAACACGGTGAAGCCCTCCGACTTGAGCCGCTTCGCCAGTTCGAGACCGCCCGCGACACCTACCGACTTGCCGGTCTTCGGGTCAATGTCGTCAAAGTCCACGAAGATGTGCACGACGCGGATTCCCAGGCCATCCGGGACCACGAACTGGCGCAGCAGGCCGATGTTGAGGCAGTACCACATCGGAACACCGGACTCCATATACGCACCACACGCCGACTCCAGCCCTTCCGCGACACCGATCTCGCCGTCTACCGGCTCCATCAGACGTACTGCGCCGCCCTGCAACGGATTCAGCGTCATGTCGTTCAGCTTGGGGTTAAGGACCTCGCCGTCACCAGAAATGATCGTTGCCTTTGAAGGCGTTGATCGCTCAAGGTACGTGCGGTGTAGCGTTCCAAGACGGCCATCTGGCAACTCAAACCGGGCGAGGATGCCCGGCCAGCTGCCGATGATCTTCTTTTCGTGCCGGTACTCGAGCATGCCGAGTCGCAACGCACGCGACGGCACGAAACGGAGGCCTGGCACACGTGCGCCCAGATAACGCATCGCGAGGTCGCCGCTCGACAGGGGTTTTGCAGAAGCCCACATCGAGTCAAGCCGGTTTGCAATGAAGGTCTTGTCCGCCTTGCGCTTCGGCTTTGGTACCTTGGCCGTCGCAGCGCCTTTGATCGCGCGCGGTGCAGGGCCACCATCCAGTTGACGCATCAGGCGGTACAGTCCGATCTTGCTCACGCGCGTGATCAGCTGGAGGCCGTCACCCGCCATCGCTTTTCCGGAGTTGCATTGACGGCAAACCCAGTCTCCGCGCCCACGCTTGTTATCGTAGGTGAAGCGATCGTCTCCGCCACATACAGGGCAGGCACATGCGTCGCCAGTGAGACGGTCGGCAGGCACGCCATAGCTCACAAGGAGCGAAATCCATTGCTCCGGGGAACGCTCGAAGCTGGCGAGCTTCTGCTGAAGCCACGCGTACTGCTCGGGCGACAGCTCTCTTCCTCTTACAGTCATGAGTCACTCTCCATTAAGTGAGTGGGTTTGGTCGGTGCCTGAGACAGGCGTGAAAACGCGTGCTCAAAAAAGCGGTCCGCGTGCGTGAGCGGGCGGCTTTTTTCAGCAGACGGGGGTTTCGATATGGACCGCTGGCGCAGATGGGGGATGGAAGAACCGCCGCACGACACACCCGTAGGTGTGCCGTTGCGAAGGTGAGGTAATACGGGAGTAGAAGTTAGTGAATGGTGAGAGCTTTCGGGATCAGATCGCAGACCATCCCGCCCTGCATAGATAAGGCCCGAAGGGTATGTCGTCGTCGACCTCATCGAAGCCACCGCCGACGGGTGCTCGCATGCCACCACCACCGCCATGCGAAGGTTGAGGCGGATTGGCGCGAGTTCCGACGCTGTCGGCGGTTCCCGACGCGTTCGCATGCTGAGCCGGTGCCGGACGTCGAGCGTTACCGCTGCCACGCTGTTCGAAGCCGTTCTCGCCTTCATCATCATTGCGACGGCCGCCGAGCATCTGCATCTGGTCTGCCACGATCTCCGTCGAATAGCGGTCGGTACCATCCTGCGCCGGATACTTGCGCGTGCGGATGCGTCCTTCGATGTAGACCGACGAACCCTTTTTAAGGTACTCAGAAACGATCTCGGCCAGACGGCCGAAGAACGACACGCGGTGCCATTCCGTCATTTCCTTGTACTCGCCCGACTGCTTGTCCTTGTAACGGTCAGTTGTCGCGAGTCGGATGTTTGCCACAGCGTCGCCGCTAGGCAGATAACGCACTTCGGGATCAGCGCCGAGATTACTGACGAGGATCACCTTGTTAACAGATGCCATTTGAGTTTCCTCACTATTTAGATATTGACCAGAGCCACTTGTCCCACATTAGCGGCTTGCCGTCCTTCATGATCGGTGTGCCGTCCGTCTGCCGGATGGCAGGAACCTTGACCTTGCCAGTGCGCCGCACCGATACAACGTCGCCGACCACGCAACGACATTCTGCGATCGCTTCCTTCAGGCCTTCTCCCTGGAGGGTTCGCTCACCCGAACTCGTTTCGATATGCATTGCGAACGAGACGTAGTGCCGCCCCTCCCGCTTGCGATCCGGAAACTTTTCTTCGCCCCACGACACGATGCGACCGGTCACTGATGAGGCATCGGCCGGCTGCGCGCGACGTCGGCGCACATATCCCGAGTCGCCAGCTTCGAACGGCTCGTCTTCCGCTACTGCGGGTGCATGAAAGGTGTTACATGGTGTTTCAGGCGTCGGTTCGGCAACCACGTTCGCTACGGCACGGTTGCCCTGGCGGATTGCTGTTGCTATAGCCGACTTAAGCTCGCAACGATGAATCATCACCTGTGACCAGTGCGGTTCAAGGTCGGGCACGATCTTCATGCCGAACTCGGTTTCCTCCGTGTGGTCGTCGAAAGCAGGAGTGAACTGGACGATGTGATCACCCTCATCGACGAACAGATGCGGCGTGTCACCGATCGTTATCACCGTCTCGTTTTGTGCTCCCTGTCCAACGACAGACGGAACAAGGTCCCGATTCGTTGCAGAACCGGCCGGTGGTACCGCGGGCGCGGCGGCCTGGGCAGGAGTCGAAGTGGAAGGCTGGTTGGCAGGTTTGCCGGGGAAGAGATCCGCGAGTACGCGGCTGAAGAGAGTTGCGGTGTTTCGCACGATACCTCCTACAGCAGTGTGCCGAAACACATGCGCTGCAGTTCGCGCAGATCGCGCTCGAGCAGCGGCGTGCTCAGGATTACGTCCTGCATAGTTTCGGGATCGACTCCGTTGACCTTGCAGACGTATACATAAGGTAGTGCGCCGTCCCAGTAACCCATGATCCATCCGAGGGTCGCGCGATAGTCATCGATGTCGACCTTGCGATTGCGCAGTCGCTCGGAGAGCAGGTCAGCACAATCCATCAGCGACTCGGGCATGCTGTCGCCGCGGCGACTATCGCTCGCGAGAGAGATCAGTGCATCGACCATCTTCTCGCGCACTGCGTCGCTCCACAAATGCGGATCGGGGAGAGGCTCGGGCTTGGGAGGGGTGACGATTACCGGCGAGGACTCGCCGAACATGTCCAGCTGCCAGGCAGCCACATGCGGTTCCATGAGATTGCTCCGGTGTTGCCAGAAATCTCATAGCCCGTGTCCGGGAATGGGATTCCCGGCAAGGGTAAAGGTGGGCCGTCACCGAGGCAGATGCCAGGGTGACGGTAGGTTGTGACGGAGACCCGAATTACTGGGTACCGGTCCTAAACGGAAGAACGACGGCCGACTTGGCGTATTGCTTCATCGGCGCCGGTTGGGCAACGCTGTCATTCGATGCGGTTGCAACAGGTACTGGCTGGGCTTTCGCCTGAGCAGCCATACGTTGCGAGGCAGCGAGTTTTTCAGCCTCGACGCGCGCAGCTTCGGCTTCAGCTTCGGCTGCTTCAATTGCCTTCGCCTTTTTCTTCATCTCGACCATCACCCAACGGGCAGCAAGCAGGATGAGGAACCCGGCAACCGCCAGGGAAATCGTCGCGAAGTAAACGACAAAGCACAGGGCGAGAAGCTTGCCTGGCGATTTGATAGCGTCTTTGAAAAGGACTTTCAACATTTTTCTCTCCAGAAAAATCACAAGGGAATGTCCGGACAACGTCCGGTGGTTTCGATGCTCGATGAGCAAGGAAACTTGGCGCGAGGCGCTTTCGTCCGGGCCCGTTGGAGGCGCGCACGGAAAAGCCAGCGTGCTGAGACAGGAAACGAGGAAGGGAATGAAGACGCGTCTGTACCAACGACGCTTTCGATGCGTCGAGACGACGCTAGAGATATAGCGAGATTACCGCCGCGAGCAGGGTTAGTTTGTCCGAATGCTCACGAACTTCATGCAGCTTAAACTGCTTAAACCACTAAAAGGCGGCCTTCCTCTGGCTAGGAACGAACCGGCTCACGGTCTTAACCCGAAAAGCTCCGGGAAACCATATAGCTTTTCGAGTTACCCACTATTAAACGCGTGCGTCCCGGCCGCCCGAACCCGCGACTTGACTTTGAATTCAGCCTGGCAAACTTGACTCATTACCTGATTGGAGTCGTGAGTCATGAATACAAGTTGGGTGCTCCTGATCGGAGCGTTGCTTTTCATTTGGCGCTGGGCACGGCGAAGCGGCTTTACGTCGACCGAGCGACAGTCGACTGCCCCTGTACTGCGCAGCGATATTCGTGGAGAGGAAGGTGAGCGCCGGGTCTATGAAGAGTTGCTCGACGCTCTGACATGGCTATGCGGCGAAAACTTCTTTCTCCATCCCGGAGCCTTGCTGCTCAACCATGCTCCCGGTACCGCCTATCCCACCGCCGAGGTTGACCATCTGGCGATCACGCCTTTCGGCATTTTCCTCGTCGAAACCAAAAACTGGTCTGGCTTGATCGAGCCTGGTCCTGATAGCGGCACCCTGATACGTACCGGATCGGACGGCAAACGGGAGGCCCGAACGTCCCCCTTGCGGCAGAACCGCTCGAAGGTCGCGTTCCTGCGCTCAGTCCTTCCCGCTCTATGGAGAATTGAAGGGGTCGGCGTATTCGCTAGCAACAACTGTGTGCTATCCCCTTCCTTGCCCGCCACCGTCATGCGTCGAACGGACCTCCGCGAATGGCTGCGCGGAAGACAGGCCCGCCACGCGATAAGTGGCTCTGCTCGCATCGATGTTGCCAAGGCCTGGCAAGCGATCCAAAGCGTCGCGACTATAGACGAAGCGGCGCTTAGATCGCACCGGACAAACTTGAGGGTTAACCCTAAAAAAGTAACGATTCTTCCCTAAAGTTTCTGCCGATTATGCCGATTCTGAACGTTTGCGCCCGCAAAATCCTCTTGCTTTGTCATCAAAGCGGCACGTTTTTGTGCAGCTTTCCGGACTGACGAGATGAAAACGAAGCGTATTCTGGGCTGGGGTTCCGGGGAACTCATACCAACGAATAAAAGGTCGCCCGTCCAGAACTCGAATAGACACGATCCGACAAGAAGGTACATAAGAAGGATGAAAGAGATTCGCATCCGCATACCGAGGGTCTTTCCGGCCGAAAGCTCCCTCGCCAATACGAGCGCCTTGCCCGCCCGAGTGCCTTTCCGCGGCCAACGGGCCGCCCTGCGACCCGCTGACGCGGCACCCCACGTACTCGAGGAAATCAAAAAATGAGCAATCGCAAGGAACTCCAGAACACCAACGAGCCAGACTTCGATCCGACGCGGTCCGAAGGCCCCGAAAGCGCGGGTGACCTCACGGATGCTGGCCCGACACCGCTCGCTTTCGCCCATATACCGGACGAGCAAGAGATCTCTAAGACAGTCCGGATGTTTTTCGGCAACGCAGTCCCTGAATCGTTGCGGGCCATCATTGCAACCGAAAGCATGGAGATTGCGCATTCGACCCGGAAGATTCTTGAAGAGCATATGCACATTGGGTGCATTCTCTTCGGTCTTCGCAGCCGCATTGAAAGCCACTTCGTCGCCGTTCAGGGCGACACGCGCCACATTCGCAACAAGGCTGCCGAGCTTTTCTACAAATACGTGGAGAAGCTTTTCCGGAAGAAGCACGACACCGTCAAGGTCTACATCCGCATATACCTGCGATTCAGTTCGAATGCCGGAGCCATGGAAATGCTCGGGTATACCGACATGCACATGCTCGTTAGTCAGGACGATGAGGTGATCGACGCTGTCCTCGAGGCAAAGCGTAAAGATCCGGAATTGGGCAAGCGGGAAATCAAGAAGATCATCGAGAACTACAAGCTCAAGCTTGAGGAAAAACAGGCGAGCCTTGACGTCGTGAATAGCCAGTTGTCGGAAGTGGTTGGTCAACTCGACGACGCGCGACACGAAAACCAGTATCTCTCTGAAGAAACCAAACAGCTTCGCTTGCTGGTCGAGCAGGACAAGGAACGAAACAAGAAGACGATGGTTGATCTCGACGTTGCTAACCGGTCGGTAAGCACGATGCACACGGAGATTACCAAGCTTCAGCAGGAGCGGACCAACCTGTTACGCCAGCTGACAGAAGCTGCTACACGTGTGGAAACAAAGGAAGTGATTGTCAGCGGACCGACCGAGGACATCAAGCAACTGCAGGCTGCGGCCCAAGGCCTGATGGATCAGGTCAAGGCAGCAACGGAGAAAAGGGAAAGTCTTCTTGCAGAAGTCGCTGCGCTTGAGGAACAACGGAAAGAACAAGTGGCTGCGATCGAATCGAAAGAAGCGATCGAACGAAGCATCAAGGAACTGATGGCAGACTTTGGCTCGTTCATGCAGAAGTACAAGACGACGCAGCTGCTGGTTACCGCAGGGGGCTCGGTTGCGACATTCTCCGACCTTTTCGCAGCATTTGCCGATCACGTCGGTAGCTTCCACCAGGAGTTGCTGGCAGCAGCCCGCGCGGTCTAACCGCCTCGCGTCCCAAGTTTTGAGAGAAACAAGTAATGAAGAACAAAGAAAATTACCGCGCCGTTGACCGCCTTTACGTCCCTGATTGGCTTACCGACCAGATTCACGTCGCCAATTTTAGTATGGTTGACCATATGAAGTGGCTGTTGCAGCAAGACAGCCGCTTCAACGAAGTATTCAACGTCAATCTCGAAGACCTCGAGCAGCTCCAGCTTAATCAATCGTCGCTGCGTAGCCTGTTGCGCGCACCATTCATGATGGTTGAACCAACACTGCAATCTATCGAGGACTGGCGGTGCCTCGTCGATGGAACGGCAACCACTGTTGCTGTGGACATCCTCCGGCGGAAGACACCCGATCTCGACGCCTTGGCGTCGTACGCGGTCGGGCATCAAAACGTCGCTTTCCTCTCGTTGGCGACACAGATCCTCAACATGAGTGTGTTGGCCGCCCCTCTGCTAGGCATCACAACGGAAGTGGCGCAATACCTTCTGTCGGTCCCGTCCTATCGACTTCACCTCGCGTTGCAGCGGATGAACGGCTTGCCGCTGTTTCGCTGGCGCTTCAACAGCCAGTCCTTCTGGTATGAATTCATGGGCAGTAATCTGTCCGACGAGATGATCGCGCATCAGATCATGTCGACGTCGCCTGCAAGAGTCGCCGACCTGCCGATGGATGCGCGATGGGGCGATTTGCGGCTCGGCCGTACAAAGAACGAAGCGTTCGCCGGCGCGCTGCTCGCGTACGGATTGCGCGCATCGACCGCTACGGCACTGTTCAATCTCAATCAAAACCAGATGCGTATGCTTTACGCGAAGATTCACGGTAAGAGTTCGCCATGCGGCAACACGGCAAACTCGCTGCTCTGGTTCGTCGAATCTCCCCAACATCGACTGCATGCCACCGTCTACGCGTGGATGTATCGATCAGCTGTCGCGATGGGTGCCCTTCCGCCGGAGGCATTGATCGCAACCAACGACATTTACGATCGCCTCTTCGGCGGAAACCGTGCTATCTCCGCTGACCGTGGCTGGTACCTTATCCGCGCAATGGCGGCCGACACCCGGCTCACCGTGGCACCTTGCCGCACGTGTTCGACGCACTACGTCGTTTCCAACAACGACGCGAAGATCGAAATGCACAATCGCTTCACCTGCCCCGCCTGTATGCAACAGCTCGGAATGAAGCGGCGCGCTCCACGGAGAAAGGCGAATGAGGCCTGAAGTCGCTGCGAATGACCTGCCCGCTGGCCTTGTGATCTTCAGCACAGATGGCAAGGCCCAGTTCGGATGGCGCAATCCCGAGACCGGTGAATTCCACGCCGAGGATGACGGACGCGTGATCTCTGATGCAGTCGGCGCGGTTTCGTGGGCCGCCGGGATCATGCATTAGACCAGGACGATTGCTCATGAAAATGGAGGACTTCGACTACCTCGCCCGGGAAAGCAATGCGGCATGGCTGGCCGGTGGCGGTGACGGCCGATTCGACCGATACGAGAAGTTTTATCAGAGCGAGCGGGTTCAGCATGCCGACGAGTTCGACCTGGAGAAGGCCAACGAGGAATACAGCGACTGGTCAGCCGGTCAGCCCTCCCAGTTTCTCTCCATTCTGAGCGCGCCCTGGTTCGGCCGCGTCTCTATCGCGCTGTTCTGCTTGTACATGAGCTGCCGTCTCGTCCCCGGATTAGCGAAGGCAATGCCCGAGGCGACCGGAGCGGCGCTTGTGGCGGCGTTCATCGGTCTGCGCATCTTCCACCGCCGGCGCCGCAAACGCCAGTGAAAGCCCGCCAACGGCGGGTGTTTCTTTATCCATTTCGCGCCTAGGCTTAACCCTTACCGAAATTTTCCGATAACCGATAATGACGCCCGCAATCCTGCATCAGCGCGACGGCCCGACGAGAGCGGGAACACGGTCGAGCGGCGACTTGACTTTGTTTGTCGCTCGCTAACATGGAATCAAGGTCGTGCAAGGGGCACGACTCACAACAACACCGAGGATGTTTCAGAATGAAGAAGAATATTTCCGCACTCACCGCGGTTTCGTTTGCCGCCGCGATCGCTCTGTCCGCGTGCGGTGGTGGTGGTGGCGGCAACGGGGGCAGCCCGGCGGCAGGGGCGAGCACGCCTGCTGCGGCGACGAATCCCGCCAATGTGAGCACGCCGCAATACACGGCTGACAGCTTCCAGCTCACCGCGTTCAACCTGCTCAACCAGCAGCGCCAGCAATGCGGGTTTCCCGCGCTTCAGGAAAACACGGCTCTCGATAATGCGGCCGCCGCTCACGCGCAGTACCAAGGGACTAACAATGTCGTCAGCGATAGCGAGGCCTCGGCCAACCCAGGATATACCGGCGCAACGTACGTCGATCGTGCCTCTCATTTCGGCTACACGCAAAATGTGGGATTCGTCGGCGTATCCGGTGGTTTCTTTACGAATGCAACGTGGACCGAAGCACAATATGGTCAACAAGCCGTGTATGGCCTGATTTCCGGCGTGTATCACATTGACATTGCTGTCGCGCCCACAACGGCGGTAGGTATCGGCAAGGTCGCCACGACCTTTAACGGCTTCCCGCAGCAGTGGTACTCGATGACCCTGGCAGATTACAAGCCGGTGATAACGAATGCACCGCTGACCTTCCCCTGCCAGGGAACGACTGGTGTCGCATACTCCGCAGGCGGCGAAATCCCGACGCCTCCTGCAACGTCGGGCAATTGGGGCACGCCGGTCGCGGTTGCAGGAAACCAGACCGATACCATCGTGATGCAAACCGGTACGATGACGGACGCGTCTTCTCACGTAATCACGCTGCAGGTTCTCGACTCGGCCAAGGACCCCAACAAGATTCTCCCGGCTTGGATGGGTGTCGCGTATCCGACCACGCCGCTGTCGCCGAACTCACAGTACACGGTTTCGCTGACGGGTACGATCAATGGCACGGCATTCTCCCGTACTTTCACGTTCACCACGGGAAACATTGTCGGCTAGTCAATTCCGCATGACCAAAAAGAAAAAGCGCCCTGTAGGGCGCTTTTTTTTTCGCCAGTCGGGTGAGTCGTCAGTGATTGCACTGCCCACTCGACGCGCTTGATGCTTGCGACATGATGATCGCAATTACTGAGCTATCTGACGCGACATAGCAACGTCCGAGATAGTTGTTGCGGTCATAACAGGGCAGAGAGTACGTCGGACCGTCAGCACCCAAGCTATATACGGTGGAGTAGCCTGCAACTCCGCCAGTGTAGGCGGCAACATAGTCGTCGTAGGCCCGCTTTTGCGGGTCGGTATCCTGCGACCATGCGGAAGTCGGATAATACCCGCTCGGTATATGCGCATTGCATGCGTTCGCGACGTCGGTGGCTTGGGTGGCATTCGGTTGACACTGCTGTCCCACCCAGTTCGATCCGTTCCACGACGCCGGAACCGTCTCATGAAAGCCTCCCGGACATGTGGGGGGATTTTGATAGTTGCACTGCGGCGCGGAGTATTGCGATCCGATCCACTTTGCCGGAGTTATCATCGTCCAGCCCGCCGACGACGGACACGTAGGGGCCGTCTGCCACCCCGTCGTTATGGTACCGACACACGTGGAATCCTGATTGTTGACAGAACATCTTGCTGGCCCTGCCATAGCTGCGCTTCCCCCAAACAGCATGCTGACAACCAGGCAAACCCTGATAGCTACTCTGACAAGGCTCATCTCAAAAATCCTTCTAGTAAGAACAGAACGTAGACGCGACAGCGCTGCCTGGAATGACTGAGCCGCTCCCATCAGTGATGTAGACCGTCCAGGGGCCCGTGCCTGAGATCGGGTAATTGATCGCCGCCGTCGGATCGGTATAGAAGCTCTTCCCCGACACGACCATGCCGGGCGTACCGCCTGCCGGACAGTTCGGATTCGGCACAAATGTCCCGTTACCATTCGGAATGGACGTGTATCCGTACCAGAGCTTCGGGCCGCCCACCGGCATCCATTGCAGTACGCCACCGACGCTCTGGCACGAGAGCATCAGCCCCGAGTTGTCACTCGCCCCCGTCATCGCGTTGGCGCTCGGGCAAGCAGTGCGAGGCCAGCCGACGTTTCCGGTCGAAACCGTCGTTCCAGCGGTTACCGCGCCGCTCGCGGCGATAGCGCCAGTCGCGCCGATGTCCGCGGCGCTGATCGTCCCTTCCGCGTCGAGGTTATGAACGTTATGCAGGCTGACGTGATTGACATTCTGATCGCCCGTCCACGTAAGCGAGCCGTCGCGGCGGATGTAGATCGCGTCGCCGTCGCCACCATCTCCGTTGGTGGCGAGAACGACACCAGCGGGTGAACCGCCCACCGGATTCGCCGCCGTCCACTTGCCGAGCAGGCCGACGATGTTTGCCGGATTCGGAAGCTTCGAATAGCCGAAGTCGCTCCCGCCCGCCTGAGCGATCTGGGACGCCGCGTTGCTATCCGGCTGCCCGTAGTGGGTGACGGGTTGCGAGGTGTACATGCGGTATGACACGTGACAGTTGCCAGCGTCCGCTGTGCACCCGGCAGGCACCATCGTCATGTCGATCTGGTACGTCCCGCCCCAGAACGGGCCATCCCGAAAGGCAGTCTTGAGATAGCCCAGGGTGTGCAGGTCGTCGATCGACGGCGCGGTAAGCGTCGCCGAGCCGCTAGACTCGTACTGGGCCAGCAAGGTCGAATAGTTATCCGTCGACCACTTCGACAGCGCGTCGTTAATCCTCGCCTCGCTCTGTCCCTCCGCTGCGAGCAGGCCGGCGCGCTGCTTCGCCACGTCCTGCTTTATCCCGGTCACAGTCATGATCGCGACCGCAAGCAGCACAATGGCCATCTCGATGATGCTCATCGCTCGGCTACCCGGTCAGTTCTTCGTCACGTACATCGCGACGGTCGCCGTGCCGCTGCCGCACGCGGCGCCCGCCGTCGATCCGTCAAACGTCGTCGACGGGCCGGAAACCGTCGTCCCGTTGACAGTGACCATCGGATACGCTGCGACCACTGCAGGCATGGCGAGCGTGCAGATCGTGTTGGGCACCGGATAGTTGATGATGACTGAGTCGTCGGTTGCGCTCATCGAACCGACTGTGACGGTTACGTTGCCGCCGAACAGTCCCCGAACCGTCGAGTGGTCCGTTGCCACGCGGGAGCCCGCCGCATCGAATGCATGGTTCTGGGCAAGCGCCGAAAGCGTCTCGGTCGAGTAATCGACATCGTTCGCTGTTGCATCGAGCACGCCGGAATGGAAGAACTGCGCTTCTGCCTTGAAACGCCCAGCCTGCACGCGGTCATAGACATACTTGCCGCCTGCGATCGCCGCGATCGCGAGCACCGCAGCTGCGGCCATGATGCCCGCGCCTTCTATCATCGACAATTCGCCAGACTGGCGACGGCGTCGCGCCATGTTCAGCAGCATTGGCCGCGTCACTTTGGCGTCGTTGTGCTGAGTCCCTGCGTTCACATTCTTCTCGTGCTTCATGATGCTTGTCCTCATTCTGAAATGGATGAACCGTTCACGGACGGCGTAGGTATGTCGAAGCTCGCCGCGCCCGTCGCCACATAAGAGCCGACCCCGACCCCGACGAATACCGCCACCGCGATTCCCATCAGGATGTAGTGGGTGACACGGGCATTGCGCCGCACGGCCTCGACGACACGAGACAACGAGGTGCGCCCGAGAGATTTGATAGCGTCGATGAACTGGTCACGGCCAGCCGCGTCGGTGATCTTGTCGACGATGACTTCTGAAAAGATCCCGGTATCGAGCGCGCGCATGGGCTGGTGAGGCGTCGCGGTCAGGCGACGGCTCATGCGCTCCAGATGCCAGCGCAGCCACGGGTCCGCGTTCACCATCAGCTGATCGATCGCCGCGCGCAACGTGAGATTTGAATCGAACAGGCCTGCAAGCGAGACGATCAGCAGCGCGCCACGCAGATCGCGACGGTTGCGCCACATCAGCGGTGCATTGTCGACGCGATTGCGAAGCTCGCCCGTCCAACGGCGGATCGTCGCGAAGTACGCAAACACAGCAAGCCCGACGACCGAGCCGGAGAGCCACCAGTAGTCGTAGCAGAACGTATCGATCGCATACAGCATCCGGCCGTAGGGCATCCAGTCGTTGAGCGGTTTGACTTCCAGAATCTGCGGGAAGACAGCGCCCCCAAAGATCATGCACAGACCGTACAGATAGACGAGCAGGAACGCCGGGTACGCCATCTGCATGGACGTCGTATCGGAGAGAATCCGCTTCGCGTTGGCCGCCATGCCCGCGAGGTCGAGACCGCGCTCGGCGGCATCCTCCTTCGTGGACTTCCCGGCCAGATCCAGCAGCGCAAACTCATCGAGCGGAATGAACGGCTTCATCGCCGTGGCGAAGGGTTCGCCCGCGACCATGCGACGGCCAATCTCGTGATAGACGATCCAGACAATCTGGCTACGCTCGCGATGGCGTTTTTCGAGCGTTCTAAGTCGCTCGAGCAACGTCTCGCGATTGCGCAGACCCTTCGCTGCGACGTCGAGCTTCGTCTCTTCATAGAAGGTCTCGCGCGCTTTCCGGAAGCGGGCTTTCGCGAACGCGAGACGATAGTCGCGTGGCAGCGCCATCAGCATGGAATAGATCAGACGGCGGATCATGACGGCATCGCTCCTGCATGATCCGGGAACACGCGGTAGCTCTCGAACGTGCGCATGCTCTCGTCAATGAATCGCGGATCGATAATCCCCTGCGACGCCTTGTAGAGCGCGTGCTCATAGATAGTCTTGCCAGTCATGTCCGGATCGTCGAAGCCTGTCCTGCGCTCGTTGCGCCAGACCTTCTCCGCACCGCGCCAGTCGCGTTCCAGAACACGGTCGAGAAACTCAGGCGTCGGACGATAGATCTCCATCGCGAGCGTTTGTCCCTTCGCGCCTGCGGCAACCTTGCCGGTGCGCGTGAAAAGACCCTTGCGGCGACAGTGTTCACAACCGTCGAAGTTGCGGCACGCCATCTTCCGGGTGTCGAGGCCAAACTTCGATCGCAACAGTTCGAGCTGCGATTTTTGCATCACTTCCGCAGCGGGAACCTTGCAGTGAGGGCACAGCAACGGAATCAGCTTCTGGTTGCTGACCGCGTTCAGGAATTTCTCCGACGCGACCTCGTCGACGGGCAGCTGCAACCGCCCGCCAACCAGCCGCATCACCGCGCCGATCAGGCTGTCAGCATGCAACGACGAACGGATCGGGTGCCCGGTCAGCGCGAGCTCGACCACGAGGGCAGCAACCACATGGTCACGTATCTCGTTCACGGTCACGTCGCACGGGTCCATTCGCATCAGCGTACGAATGACCTCGGCATACTTCCGGCTCGCCTCCTGGTCCGTCTCGTCGGGACGGCGGGTAATCGAAATGTCCGACAGCCACGGCATCGGGTACTCCGACGGCTCACTCACGGCGAACTGCTTGCGCAAGTCGCGCGCATCCTTGAGGAACGACATCGCGCGCAACAGCGTACTCTTCGCGGAGCCGGTCTCGCCGGTGACGAACACTGCGCCCCCGCTCACGCGCCCGAGCGCCTCGATGATCGCCAGTTGGCTCGCTTCCAGGCCCATCTGCTGCGGCAACAGCACCTTCGGATTCTTGAAGTTCCCGTCGAGCATCCGCAGCGCCACGTCGTAGCCGCCAACGAGCGGCGAGCTTTGCCAACGGAGGTTGAGCAGATCGGCGGCTACGACCAGCGGAATCATCGCGGACTGAGGCGCGGCCGGCTGGAAGGTTTCGCCCGAGTTCGTATTGCGCTGGACGAGATCCTGATACGCAGCGGCAAGCGACTTGCGGACCATTTCCTTGCTCAGCCGGCGGAAGGTGTAGAGATCACCGTCCACGCGGAAACGGACCTCGACTTCTGACGAGAAGTCGCGATCTTCCCAGTGCACATCGCTCGCACCGTAGCTATGTGCCGCTTCGATCACATCCCGGAACGTTCCTATTGCGCGGGACGACTCCGGCACGATCGCGGCAGACCGATTGCGCTCCATCGCGTAAATGGCAGAGATAACGTCGGCGCTCGCCAGCAGCTCCTCATGCACCTTGATATCCGCGCGCTCGAGATCCTTCACGTAGGTTGCGTAGAGCGCGGATTCGTGAAAACTATGGGTGGTCACGACGATCGACATGCCCGCCTGAATCTCAACGGCAATGAACTCGCGACGCGCGGCGTCGTTGATCCGCAGCGCCGCATCGGGACCGCGCCCGCTCAGGATGCGCTTGAACGTCAGTGCATCGGCGGCAGCCAGCTCGGGCAGGCCGCGGGCCGTGAAATCCGGCGCGCGTTTGGCGATATCGGCCTGTGCGCGAACCTCGTGCACGTCATCGGCCGTGGCGGGTGCCGCATCAGCAACTGGCGGCTGGACTGTTTCCGCGTCGTCTCGATGGGCCAAAGCAGTCTTGTGCTCCGCGTGAAGCGGACGCTCAGTTGCATGCAGCTTCGCCAGTGGCTCTACAAGCGGCAGGTCTTCGACCCTCGCCTGCTCCCGTTGCACGTCCGCAGCCAGGTCACGGGGCAGGGAGTCGGCTTCATCGGCCATCACCGCCGGCGCGTGACGGACCGCCTCTCCGGCCGGAACGTCGTCAAATGCTTCGACGTCGGATACGTCACCCATCCGAAGCCGCATGCCGAGCGTCATCGGTTGCCCCGGCGTCATTTCCACCGGTTCCGCTTTCAGGGGCTTGCTCTTCGACCTCAGTTTCGGCTCTCGGTCGGGCTCAGGCTTACCGTCCGAGCCAGCGATCGGCATCGACGAGGGAGACTCTTCGGTGAAGCTCGATCGCAGCGCGCGGAAGCGACCGAGCAAGCCGCGCGACGACGGTTCGTCCTTCTCGATTCCAGAAAACATACTCATGCTTCAACCTCCGGTCGGGATGAGAGGGGTGGGCAGCGGCGGCGGCAACGCGCCCGACAGGTCGTTCAGCGTGCGCGCCGGCGCGTTGTTGTCCTGCGGATCAGCGGTTCCCATGCCGCCGGCGATAGGTTCCGACCACGTACGAGGCTTCTTTCCCTCGCCATCGGTGACCGTCACGAGAAAGCCACTGATCTTCGATACGCGCCAGCCGTTGAGCAGCTTTTCGCCAACGTGCGCGGGGTAATAGGCACCGCGGAATTCGTAGAGCACCGACGATCCCGTCGCATCGTTGAACGCGCCGACGAACTTCACGGACTCTGTGCGTGCGCGGACAGGCTGAGGCGCGGGCGGCCTGATTACGACAACCGGTGCGGGTGCCGCTTGCGGTGCGGGTGTGGCCAGCCCGATGCTCTTCGCTGCGTCACCGTCGCCGGACAGTTGACGGGAGACCTGGGCGCGGATTTTCTCGTCGATTTCGTCTATCGACAGTCGGGAAGGCGGAGCAGCGGGAACCGGGACCGATGCTGCCGGTGTGACAGCGGACGCTGCCATAACGGCCGAGGCAGCGGCGGTCGACCGGGGTGAGATGCCCACGTCGAAGTCAGCCGTCGGCACGCGGGCGGTCACGGGCTGGACATGCGATGCGCCCGCCGGTTTGGCCTGTGCGTGGGCAACGCCCGTCAACGCCACGGCACAGGTCAGTGCCACCAGCCGGTTAATCGAGAACATAGTATTTCCCCTTCGCAATGAATTGGATGCCAGCCTGGACGTCAGCATCGCCGTTGTTCTTCTTCGCCTGATCCTTGAGCTTCAGCTTCACGTCGATGCTGTCGAGACCCATGTTCGACGGAAGCCGCGCGAGAAGCGGGGCCTGCCAGCGGTAGCCATGGATCTCCCACGTGCCCATGCGGATCATGTGAGCGGGCTTCTGTCCGGGCGTCCCTGGTGCGATCGTGACGAGTGGCCTCGACGGATCGAGCCTTACCTGATAGCCGTAGCTGTCGATCTCGAAGGTCTTTTTCGACAGCTTCTGTGGCGGGGTCTGGACCATCTCGATGAAGGTCTGCTCATTCGGCCATGCCCTCGAATCGCGGACGGTCACCGCATTAACCTTCGGCACCGCCGGTCCCCGGCCGCCCGCGTGCAGACCATCGGCATCGAAGCGAAGCGGATGCATCGATGCGGGCGCGTTGCGCGCAAAGTCTTCGAAGCTGCCGCCATAGCGGCGAAATGAGAGCGAACATATTCCGCGCGCCGGACACGACGCGTCTTCGAACAGCCAGCCCCTGCGGACGGTTTCTTCGAGGCCCAACGTGGACAGGATCGCCGGGCCCAGTTCGTTGGCGCGGGGAGTTGCACCGGAAAAAGCCTTCTGCACAGCCTGCGCATAGATCTCTTCAACGGTGGGTACGTGTTGCGCGCTCCCCGTCGAATCGAAGGCACCAAAGACCTTCAACGCGCCCAATGTGACGGCACCAACGAAAACAACGACGGGAACAAGCGTCGGAACGCTGACGGGCAGCTTCGCGATGCGGCCGACATTGCGCTGGTCGAGCAGCGCCGCCCCGCCGAACGACTCGTCGACATCGCCAAGCGCCCCACCCGTCCCGAGCGTGGTCAGCTTCAGGTTCAGCCGCTCGCATTCCTTCTCGACCTCCGCGCGCCGGGTGAACGCCTGCGGCACGCTCAGCACTTCGTCGCTGCGCACGGCGCCGCGGACCACGAAAACGGCATAGACCCGCTGGTCATCCTGGATCAGGACGAGGACAGCCGGTTTCGATTTGACGCGCTCGTGCAAGGCGATACGCGCTGCACCGGAGAACAGCTTCGCCCCTTTCATGTCGACGAGTACGGGCGAGCAGAAACCGCCTATGGATTCTTTCCCGACCTTGTATTCGGCATAGCGCGTTGCGCTGAAGTCATCGGCATACCGGCGACGCTCGGCCCTCGCCTGCTTCGCCGGATAGGCGCGCCAGTCGAGTCCGAAAATGAGGCGCGCGTGCTTCTCGCGCGGCAGCGGATCAGTGATATGCATGCCGTTGCTCACATCGAGGGAACAACGGTGGCCGTCAGCATGATCACCTGGAAGGTCCGGTTCTTGTTCCAGAGACCCGTGATACCCGCCAGACCGCCATTCGTCGTGCTGTCCGAGTGGTCCGTCATCTCGCCGTACAGCACCACCGTCTGTCCATCGGAGAGCGCCACCGTCTGGTCATCCTTCTGGCCGATCGTGTGGGCCAGCTGGATTGTCTGCGTCGTCTGTCCGGAGCCAACCGATTTCTCGGTGAAGGGGCCATTCAGCTTCGAACTGTCGCTCCAGTAAGCGAGAACGATCTGGTTATGGTCATTGACAGACGGAAGGATATTCACGAAATCACCTGTCGTGACCGTACCTGGATTTAGGCCAGGTACCCCGCCCGAGGTCGCCGTGAGGCTGCCCGCGGAGGAACTCGTCGAACGCAGGTAATCGTCGCTCTGGAATGACGCAATGGACACCGGCAGGCCATTGAGTGTGAGCTTTGTCTGCGTGTTGTCCTGTACTGTTCTGCCGTACTGGTTCAGCGCGTTGATAACGGCGTTCGTGCCGGAGAACGGCGCGTTCGGACGCAACACCGACAGGCCCACGGAGCCGCCGCCCGACGACAGCGAGGTCGGCGACGTGAAGCTGATCGCGTACTTGGCAAGACCACCCTCAATTGCGTTGAATACAACGTCTGCGTTCGCGCCCGCCTGACTGCCGCGATTGAGCGCGATCTGCAGCGTGCGGATACGGATCGCGACCTGGCGCGTGGACACGGCGTTTTCACCCGCCAGCATCTTTCCCATCCGATCCGCCGCTTCACGTGTGTCGTAGACCATCACGAGACGGCTTTGCGGGTTGACGTTGACGCGCCCCATCGGCGAGCGCAGCTTGTCCAGCGCATCCCTGATCGACTGGATCTGGTCGAACTCGCCATCGCGGCCCGTCGATGTTTGCGCCGAGAAGGATCCGGTGTCGCCCGTCGATCCGCCCGTCCCGTTGGACTGGTTGCCAGTCGTCGTATCCATGCCCTTGGATATGACCGACTTGATCTTGACCTTGCCCGGAATCGCCGCGATCTGAAAGATGCGCGTAACGAAGCGGCTGACGTTAATGGTGGATCCGTCGAACGACCAGTCGAGACCGAGATCGTCGGTCATCGCCCGCATGTAGGCACCGGCCGTGCCGGTGAACGGCTGGGTGTAGACGGGCTTTTCGTAGGACTTCGCGCCCGACGCTACCGGTGCGGCCGAGGCCTTGCCATCCCCCGACGCCGATTCGCGCGGCACGAGCGAGCTGCGCGGCACGAAGACGTCGGGACTCAGGTGAACGGGGTACCCCGTCGCCGTCGAGATCAACGATGCGATCTGGTTGATGTCCATGTTCGCGGGCATGGTCACGTGCTTATCGCGGAAAACCGCGGGCAGCGTCGCCTCGTACGCCACGGGCACCATCCTGTCGCCGAGGAACGCACTCGGCACATCCTCGACAAGCGACATGGAACCCGGTACGCCGTTGAGCGCGTCGATCCCTGTCTTGTTCGCCGCGTCATAGGCAGCGTTGATGTCGCTCTGCGTGACAGCGCATCCGGCGATGGAGAGAAGCGATGCAACGGCGATGGCGGTTCTGATGAAGGACAGGCGCATGTCGTTTTATTCCTGGCAGTTTGCGGCGCGCGCGACGACGCGGATCACGTTATTGGTATGGCGGCAGACGCGCGTAGGTACACGCATGTGATTGGTTGCCTTCATCACCTGCACGAGGACCGATGTGAAGTCGCCCGAGAACGTCGCGTTGAACTCGAGCGGCAGATCGTCATCGACCTTCCAGGCGAGTTGCCAGCCCTGCGTCTGCAGCCAGCGATCGAGCGCATTGCGCAGGTTCACGTCCTGTGGAGACACAGAGAAGGTCAGCACAGCTGGCGTCGTCGGATTGCCGGGCAGGACAACGGGCGTTACCGCTGTCGAAGTCGGGGCCGTCGGCGCGGGCGCGGTCGCGGCGATCTGTGCAGCGGCAACGGAAGCGGTCGGCGCAGCCTTGCCGCCCGGCGCGCCCGAGAGAATCTGCCAGCCGTCACCTGCGGGCGTCGGCACGCGCGACTGGTCGGGATCGACTGCCGCGTGCGACCAGCCGGATGCACCGGCCAGCACGAGTGCGGGCAACAGACGCGCAACGAGACGGATGCATGTGTTGTGTTGGATGGTCAGATTCATAGTCAATGCCCCTGCCGCTGCAGGCGGCGATAGATTGCGTTCGCGTAGATCAGTTGCTTCTGTGACGACACGGCGTTGTACGCGCCAACGGCTTTCCATGTCGGCCCAAATTGCTTGATGTTCGAGGCGAGAATCCACGCACCGACGTATGCATTCACGCACGCGTTAAAGAGGTGTTCACGACGCACGCCGTAACGTGAAAGCTTCGGCAACCACGATGAGTTGATCTGCATCAGGCCGATGTCCTGGCTGCCGTCTCCGTTGACGTTGATGGCGCTGGCGCGCATGCCCGATTCCTGTTGCGCAATCGCGTGCACCAGCTGACTGCTGACATGCTGATACGCGGCAGCGTCGTCGAGACAATCCGCATGCGCGGTGCTCAGACAGCACAGACCTGCAGCTACGCCAGCGACGATGAGCGTTCCGTTCATCACGATTTCGCCACCGCCGTTGCCCCGGGTTGCGTCACGGGCGCGCCTGTCGCCGGGCGCTCGAAGTACTTCACATCGTGACGCCGCGTGACGTTCACCGTGTTGCCGTCGGCCGTCACGATGAACTGCTCCGAGGTCCCGTTGAACATGTAGTAACGGCCCTTCTGCTCGCCCGATCCCAGGTGCTTCACATCGGCGACGTGGACCTGGACCACCGAGTCCGCGAACTTGAAATAGGTGTGCCCGTCGTTGTCGAACACGGCCAGCAGATGGGCAGTGTTCGCCTGATCGAAGTCATAGACCGTGCCCGCCGATCGCCCCACCTCAACCGACTTCGAGCCATCGGACACGACGATTCGGTCCGCGCGCTCCACGGTCATGACGTTCGTGTCGCCATTCCATTTCGGATGCAGCGAACGCCCATCAGGTGTCTTGAACGTCAGTTCGTGAGCGGGTTTCGATGAAAACCGGATCTGGGTGTGCGTGTCATCACCGTCGCGGATCGCCTGCGCGCCGAAGTATTCGGCCAGCAACGACGCGCGAGGCGCTGTCGTGTCCGGTTTTGCTGCGTCCTCCCGCGCTGCGACGGTCTGCGCAATTGCATCGGGTTGCGACTTCTCACCCGCTGCATAGTTGAGCGCACCCGATTTCGGCGCTTCGCGATGCAACCGGATATGGCGCGTCGTGAAATCGACATCCGCGTACAGCCCGCTTTGGGTCATCAGACGGTCAAGCGCCTGCATCCAGTTTTCACCTTGGCGGGTCGAAAATACAGCCGCTTCGGTCAGGTCCACGTCCTTTTGCGCCGAACCTGTCCAGCCTTGTGGCACCAGTGCCTTTACAGTATTCGCAACGGGCATGCTCGCCTTCAACGAGCGGACAGGCTCAAGTGCGCCATGCGAGCCGATCAGCACGAGCCGGTTCGTGAACCCGTCGAACGCCGGCGGTTGATCGTCACGCAGCCCGGCAAGCGCAAGGCGCGCACCGCCGCCGATGAAGGTGTTCGCCCTGGTCCAGCGCGCGGTCGCGGTGCGCCCGGCCACCGTATAAGAAACGGATTCCGGTGTCCCATCGACAACGATGTATGGGCCTTCAGCGTGCCCGCCCGATGCGGTAATGATTTGCCCCGCGCGCGGCTGGATGTACGTCTTTGATCCATCATTGAAGATGAGGGCCGGACGCTCGGCGATACCACCCGAGATTTCATAATCGAAATCGAACGGGTCGGTGTTCGCGGCATGGGACGCCATTACGTTGAGCAACGCGATGCAGGCGAGCGCGATATGGGAGACGGTGTGCTTCATAGCCCAGCCTGAATCTGGTTGAGATGCCGCGCGAAACGCGCGAGATACGCCTGTCCGGGAACAGGATTGGCGCTGTGGTAATACGCGATCGCCTTCGCGACGGAGTGGGTCTTGCTGTAGTTCTCGTTGAGAATTTCTTCTGCAACGCGAATGCTGGTGGCGGGCGCAAGCGCATCCCACGGCGATGCAAAGCGGCGCGAGTGGTAGCCCCAGTTGATCTGCATTAAGCCGATGTCGAAGTCGCCGCGACCGCGCGCGATCAGCGACTGGACCACGCGATAAGCGTCCTCCCGGGTCTTGAAGAAGAAGCCCTGCCCTGCGATGTTCAGCGTCCAGGGCCACGCACGCCCGTTCAAGCCCGATTCGTTCAATGCGACACCGGCGAGAACCTTGGGATCGACGCTGGTATGCATCAGCTCGAAAGGCACAGTCGCGCTCGCGCACGCCCAGCCCCCACGCCCTTCGGTAATTGCGGCCTGGGCTTCATCGTCGAGCGTTGCAGGCTGCAGCCAGCCCTTGCTGACGAGCAGATGGTCAAGCGGAATGTCACGTGCATCCACGAGCACAGTGATACCGGTGTCGGGGCTGCTTCGAACACGCTGTCCAACGAGCGGCGCAGCCCACGCTTCGAAAGCGCCCAGGCCGCAATAGAACACCGGTTTCCCGCCCAACGTCGCGATGGCCCGCGCAGTGCCATGCGCAAGCACGACGCTGGTGGGGCTGATGACTTCGGAAATCGTCGTCGCGTGCGCAGTAAGAGCGAGCACGGCGAACAACAACCCCAGGAGCGGTCGCTTACTGGTCACGATACGGCTCCATGTAAATGTCGCGATTGACCTTCAGCATGAATCGGCGCTGACCCGGTTCGTCAGTGATCGTCGGCGGAATGTTCTTGTAGCGGTCGAGCACGGATTGAGCCGTTGTTGCGGCAACCTGCCCCGCCGTACTACCGACCTGCGTGACGCCGAGCGGGCCCGTCGTCGTCGACGTGTCCCCGCCGTCGTATTTGCGCAGCAAAATCGCAACGAGGAACGACGTCCCGAAGATCTTGAAGAAGTGATTGTTGACGTCACCGGAGAAGCCAGCCTTTCCGTCCGCATCAGCGCCTTGCGCCCCGAACAGTGGGACATGCTTCCCATTTGGCAAGCGCATTTCCGTCGCCGCGACGAGGATGCTTTCCTGGCCGGGCTGAATGTCGGAACTGTAGGGCGCGGTGATCATGCTGCCCTTTGGGATCATCAGACAGTCACCGCGGACGCTGTCATAGACATCTTTCTCGACCATCAGCGCGGCCGTGCCGGGCCGATCCGAATTCAGACCTTCAATCGGCAACACAGGAATGTGATGCGGAGGCGACAGGACACAGCCGCGCGCCTGCCCGACGAAACCGGTGCGAGCGAAATCCTGTCCGTTGTCAGACTGCATTGCGACGTTCTTCATGAACGTCCCGTCGTGGTCCTGGCTCGAATAGGGTCGCGCACCGCCCTGTTGTCCGCCCACCCCTGCTGCCGACAAAGCAGCTGCAACCCGGTCGCCCACCGAACCGGCTGCGGCCTGCTGCGCGGCCGCCTGTTGTGCTGCGACCTGGGCGGGCGTGAGGATGCCGGGGACTTGCGGTGTCTGTTGAGGCGCGGTGTCCTTGACCTTCAGGCCCGCGCGAAAGATCGGCGATGCAAAGACCGCGTCAGTGTCTGCTTCCGCCTTGATCTGTTGCGTATGCTGATCACCCATAAAGGTGTTGGCGCTCAGCATAGGTGTAGCTCCGGATGATGAGCCAGCCTGCGCGCGTGGGGCGGCCGCAGCCCGTGCCGCCGATGCAGCCTGACGGCGGGCATCCGCCATCTGGTCGTCGATCGTCTTGTTCAGGTCCTGCGTGTTATTCGACTTGTCGACGATCTCAGCCTGCTTTGCCTTCTTCTGCAGCTTCGCTTCTTCGTCAGCCTTGTTGCCTTCCTTCACCTGATAGTAGAAGCCGAGCGCGCCGATGACGACGGCCATCACGACGCCTGCGCTGATGAGCACATTGCGGGGCGACTTGCCTTTGACGATCGCTGCGCGGTCGTTGTCCGACTGTCCGTTTTTCGAAGCCATCACGCGCGCCCTCAGAATCCGAACAGGCCGGAACCACGGCGCTTGATCGTCACTTCCTCATTCGGCGCGCGCAGCACGATTTCTGTCGCCAGTTCCTGAACGACGATGTACTGTCCACGCCGGATGAAGTTCGGGCTGACCACGTCACCGTGATCCTTCACGATCGGCACCGCGAACGGTGCGTCAGCCGGCAAACGCAGCCAAACCGACTTTCCGTCGTCGAACACCGTTTCCGGACGGAACGAAGCCGAACCCGAAACCGTGTAGTTGAAGTTGAGTTTGTCGGGTGACACGCCGATCGGCCCGGAATCATTCGGCGCGTTCCTTCCCTCACCCGCGTCATTACCCGCCTCTTCACGAGCGCGCACCTTGGCCATCAGCGAGCCGGGATAGTTGAATCGGACCGTCTGGTAGAAAAGTCCGCCCATCGGCGACGAGACGAGCGTCATGTCGTACTCGCGCAGATTTGTCGTGAGGTGCAGCGTATTGACGAGGCCCGGCTTGATCGGCTTCACGAAGACATGGTTACCACCGTCTGTATCGACGATCCACTGCACGGAGTCACCCATCGCCGGATCGGTGGTCAGGCGCTCACCGGGCGCCAGCTCGATCGTCGTGTTCTTCAGCGGCGCAGTCATGATCCGGTAGATCTGATCGCGGCTGTAGGGAAACACCGCCATGCGGGCATCGCCCGGCATCGTGACAGGATCGGTGCCCACGTTGTACGGATTCACCGGGCTCATCGGGTCGCTCATCGCGTTCGCGATATCGAACGACGCGCGCGACGGTGTCTCGCCCTTTTTCGCGGCGCTAGCCGATGGGCAAATGACAGCGGCGAACAACGTAGCAGCCAGCCACGAAGCAAACGTTCGGTTGGCGATCATCATTGGGTCTTTTGCATGGAGAACAACGGATAGAAGAGGCCGAACGGATTTCGTCCAAGTGCGTCTTCGGAACTCGGTGGAACGATCTGATAGCGGAACGTAAGTGCGTACTTCTGCACCACCGGCTTGTCCGTCGGGGACTGCGTCGTGCTTGTCGTGAACTCAACGACCGCGGTCGAATCTTCGAGCAATGCGACGTTGGTCACGCGAGGCTCGCGCACGAGCTTCGGATTGAGCGTGATTGCCTGGAAAGGAGCATCGGCCTTGATCCAGTCGGCGAACTGGTTGCGGGCGTTACCGACCATCATGGCTTTCACCGCGTTGACGTTGCGCGCCATCCGCGACGTCTGGATGTCGTCCGTCAGGACAGGCTCGATCGTGAACCAGCTCTCTACGGTTTCTTTGAGCGCAGTACGGATAGCCTGATCGTCTGGTTTGTAGGCGGTCAGTTGTCTCACGACCGCATGGCCATTTGCATCCGACGACACGCCGTATGCCTTGACCTCGGATGGCGGAGGATTGCGCGTGTAGACAGCGCCACCCGCGACGAACACCAGGATGAAGGAGAAGATCTTCCAGTGGTTCAGTTCGGTTAGGAGGCGCGCACCCATATCGAAGATGATCCCTTCCGGGTCCTCATTCGAATAACCGCCTGGCGCGGTTGAGAGAGCTATTTGCTTCTTGCTGCGGAATAAACGCATGACGATCGGTCCATTTGTGCCGACTCAATTGAATCAGCGCAGGCCGGAAGCCAGTCATGCAAAAGAGATGCGATTTATGTCCGCTTTCTGGATGCCGCAAACGGGCCGTCGTTGGACGAGCCGGCTCACGGTCTTAACCTGGAATGACGCGAAAAAAACGCGAGCTTTCCCAGCGTGAGTATGGTTGCTCTGCCAGTAGAGTTCGGAAGGAACCATTGAAAATTCAATTCAATGGATTCCGACGGTCATGTACTACCGTGGCACACGTGGTTTGAAAGCGAAACCACTTTAGAATCAATATTCTACGTTCCCCCGGCCTGCCGCTCGTCCTCGCGGATCGCTTGCAAAGGCCCGTGATCCGGCTCACGGGCCTATTAGACGTTCAGCAATAAAGCCAGCGCCCGTGATCGCTTGTCCCGAGTTTATATAGAAAAATGAATCAATATTCTACGATTTAGCCGGGGCATCAATGTCAAACCGAGCTGTCAGCGTTTTTTATTGACACCTCAAGCCTGATATGTAGATGCATGAATTTTCATCGTTTCCACGATTTTATCTAGTATAGATATAAAATCCTTGCGCGGCCGCTGCGGGCTAGGCGACAATTTAGGCCATTACAAATGCCATCGAGGTCGTCTTGTCGACGAAGCCATTCAAGGTGCAAGCCGCCGCTCAGCTGCTCGGAACAACAATCGACATGGTCCGCAGACTGGTCGACGAATCCGGCATCAAAGTCGAGCGGCAACAGGAAGGAACGAAGACCCGATTGTTCTCAATAGAGAACATTTTCGAGTTGGCGATGTACAAGGCGAACCGTCGTGCCAATGCGACAACGGAAAGAAAGCAGGTTGTTGCCTCCGTTTATTCGCCGAGAGACGGTGTTGGCAAAACTACCCTCGCAAGCAACCTTGCGGCCGGCTTCGCGCTCAAAGGCCTTCGCACGCTTGTCGTCGACCTCGACTTCCAGGCTGGCCTAACACGAAGCTTCGGCTACGATCCCGAACTAACGCGCGAAGAAGCGCTGGGACAGGAAATCAGCCAATCCAGAATCGTTGAATATCATTTCGGAAACCTGCTTCCCGATTACCCGTTCCGCCATGTGTCCCTGCTGGAGGCTGTAAAGAAGCCGTATGGCGATTGCGGCCCGCACCTCATACCCGCAGATCTGACCTTAGACCGGCTGGAAACGATTCTCGCCGAGCAGACTCGCGAAGATCCCAACGCACACTTCGCCTTCGCACGTTTGATCAAAGATGGCATGTCAACAGACCCGACGGTCAACGTCTCGGGCTACGACGTCATTCTGTTCGATGCCGCGGCCGCGAGGAACAGGAGTACGTCGTGTGCCCTGCTAGCATCCGACTACGTGATCTCGCCCGTCTCGATCGCGAAGTCTTCTACCAAGGCTCTGTCGTATCTCTCCGAAGTGTTGACTGAAACGAAAGACCGGTTTCACCGGACACCAGATCTCATCCTCGTCGGCAACTTCTTCGATCCGAATCCTGTGCACGTAATGGGGCAGTTGTCGACGATCACGCAGGCCCACCGTGACGCGTGGCTTGAGCGCTCGATCCGACGCAGCGACGAATTCTCGGAAGGTCTCGCGGGACTGGGGGCTCATCCCATCATAGTCTCAAAGCCAAGCGGACAAGCATCAGCTGAACTTCGCGATTGCGTCGATGCGCTTCTGAAGCGGATGTGCGTGACTGTTGGTTGACCGAAGCGTGCGTATGGCTTTGAAAACTGGGCAATCACTCGCCGACTGTCGCGACTAGTTATGGATCTAGAGGATGAACTTCGATTTCAGCGCCCGCGAGATTCCGAACCAGAAAACGGCTGTGGCTGTACACAAGCAACTGCTCGTGTCAAAGCCGCCTGTCATCGTTATGGCGAAGTTTTATTCAATCATGATCGCGCGCGGTCTATGGCGGAACCAAAAGGAGTTAGCCACAGGACTAAGCGTGTCGGCCGCGCAAGTGTCCCGAATGTTGGCGATCTCTCGGCTACCGGAAAGCGTACTCAGGCTTTTTGTCGACAAGCACCTGTCGGCCGCTGAAGAGGAAACAATACGTCGACTGATAAGAGAGCTTGGCGAAAACGTGATTTCCGAGAGAGCGAAGAGCGTTCCTTATGGGACCACGGTGACAGATGCCCTCGCAGTCCTCACAACCGGCAAACCGGCCCTACGTAGGCCTGTGCGGATTAGCGTCGTGAGGGGCAAGGAGTACCTTCGTATCGATTCGGCCGATTTTGCGAGCATCGCGCCGCGGGCAGCCGAAATTGAACAGATTGTTAATGCCGTCATCGCAGCGGATGCCGACCAGGTGTCATTGGTTATGAGCCTGCTAACGCTCAGTTCGACCTGACACCAACGCCCATACGTGTCGAGTCGCCGGGGCCATTGCCGCTCAGCAATGGTCCGATCGCCGGAACCCGGTCTGTGCGCAGGAAGTCGACAAGGCTCCCAAATTTGGCTACCTTTTCGAGGTAGGGGTACGTGTGTCCGTGGCCAGCCCTGTCGTTATGCACCGTCGGCATAACGCGGTTCGCATGATCCTCATTTACGCTCGATCTTGGTAGCATTGCAAGCCGGCGGGACCATCCGCGGACCACTCTCTCAGATCAGGTACGCGTCGTATCAAAGCCGGACGAAGACTATCTTCGCGTCTACGTCCCGAATTTTCGAGTTTGCGGCGTGAACTTCCACAACGGCTTCTTGGGACGTCACTCTTCCAAAGCAGCGATCTTTGAGCGCAGCCATGAGGTGTAAGCGGTACGCTCCAACGCGTTTTTGAATGTCCCAGTATCCGGCTGGTAAGTGTTGCCCTTACCGCCTTCGGCCATATATTCCGCTGCAAATTTTTGTTTTTCCTCCAGGGACAGGGATTTGATCTTCGCGGTCGTCTGCTTGGCGCGCTCTTCGGCCGAAGCTTCGGCAGATTGAGGCGTTGCAGCAACTACCGTTGGCACGCTGGCATTGGCTCCTCCTGCGTCTATTCGAGTGCCCTTCTCGAATACGGTCCGTGCATAGCCTCCAGCGCTCCCACGAATCTGCTTGTTCTTTGCTTTCCCTTCTACGTAAATCGCTGTCTGTAACGCGCGATCCGGCTCCTGTTGGATCCAGCTCACCGCGAGTCTGTCTCCGACACCGAGGAGCGTCAGGCGCCTGAACGCTTCGGATTCCCGAATAGCTTTTTGTTCTTCGTCTTCCCCATTGTCGTACATTGACTTCTGAGGATTATCTTCGACGAGAAAGCGAATCTGAACCACACGCCTTGCCTCTCGCTTGTACTCCGGTGTGACAATGATGTTCGAGACTTGATTGATCTCTTTCACTGCTTTTTTGATCACCTCAGCTGAGAAGTGTTTGAACTCATCGTACATGCTCGCATCTGCGCCAAGCAGACGACGCCAAGTCTCCACTGATATCCAACCTGTTGATCCCGTTCGTTTGAATCGGAGACAGTTCTCGTAAAGTGCCAGCGCGTACCCGCCGCTAAATTGACGCTGAACGTTGATGTTGATCAGGGTATAAATATCGGGATTCGCAAGTTTCCCCGCGAGCCAGTCGCTGTACTCATATGAGCAGAGACCATTTTTGATGCCGGCGTACGCAATGAGCGGCGATGCCTCCCAGTCGGTTTTGCCACCGTCGTGTAGAAGATCAAACGAGATTGGTGTCGACATGACCTTCAACAATGCGCGCTTCAACGCTTCGTGGTTCTTGCTGTCGAAGCCCAGCATCGTGCAAAGGATGCCCACTGGCAAGCTGTGACGCTTCTTCGTGAGGAGATCGTCAAACGCGTTAAGCAGAAGGACGTTCACAATCTTGCGTTCGAGCAAGGACAGCTCACCGCTTACGTGAACTGTGGCGACGTGTTTCTTCAGTTCGCTAGGTGTCGGTCCAAGCGGCTTGATGTTGGGCATGCTCTCTCCGATAGCTTTCGGGATTCTAGAAGCTAAAAGTCATGCTGGCAACTTAACCGATACTGACTTTACTCAAGCCATTGACTGCCTTTCCCCATAAACCCTGACTTGTCCGGTGCCTTTTGAGGGAAACGAAAGGTCGTGTTTTATGGGGAACGCGTCGACGAGGCCGAAAGGTCATGGTTTATGGGGAGCTTTCTGGGGTACGCCGTCTCGAAAGGTCATGGTTTGTGGGTCGCTTAGAAGACGTGCCTTCGTTACTCCTGAGAAGTCAGGTTTATGGGGGTGGCGAGGTGATGGGGCCTATTTGGAGGGCGAATTGACCAACATTGCTCGCGTGCGTTTGGATGATCGCGCAATGCTCGAGGGTCATGGTTTATGGGGAGGCACTACCCTCTTCCCCCACGGACCCCACCTTTGCCCCATAAACCATGACCGCAGGCGTTCGAGCGCGAAAATTAGCGAGATAAATCAATTATCTACGGGCGTACGGGTGATGCCCCCATAGACCCTGACCTAATCCCATAAACCCTAACCTGTCGTCCCATGGAGGATGACCGAAGATTGGCGGTTTACCCCACAAAGCCTGACCTATCGCCCCATAAAGCCTGACCTAATAGCCAGCAAGCCCTTACCAGATGAGGCTCGCGCGTACGTAAACGTTTTTAAAGTCTTTGTTTCTTAAAGAAACAACAAACAGTGTTGTTGTCCTTGAAAGCAGAAGACCTAGTTGAAACCGACGTGAGGGCGGTTGTTCGAGGTTCTCAACTGACGTAAGGTGATTTCTATGAATATGAGGGAGGGGCCCGGCCAATAAGGCTCTCCGAAAGTGACACAAGCACAAATATCTTGCACTTCAAACGGTTAACCAATAAGCTTCCGCAAAATTCAACATCCACTGCGGTTTTCAGCTCTAAGTGTTGAATCACACATGTGACAGGCGACGTTACATCGCTAAGGGAGCCATTGATGAACACAGCAGTTCGGCGGGCTGAAAAGCCGCAGATGTCCATAAAACTGAAGCACGCGCCTAAGCCAATGCCGCTCAGCGCTATCAAGGCTATCGCAGAGAATGCCAGCGGCATGCTCGTCGACGTTCGAGAAAGCATGCTGGCGCCCCACCCTCGCAAGAATCCTCCCACTTTTACGACAGCTCAGGTGGGTGATCTGTGTCGAATCGACAGACAACGGATGCATTATTTGTCACGAACCGAATCCGATCTACCTCAAGGTACGCTCCGACACAGTCGCAGCAGAGAATTTACCCTTTCCGAGGCGCGAGTTTGGATCGATCGCATCGGTCCGTATTCGAAGCGTCCAGCGGGGATAAAGGGTAAGAAAATTGCGATCGGTAACTTCAAAGGCGGGGTTAGCAAGACCACAACCGCTATGACGTTGGCGCAGGGCCTGTCGTTATTCGGCCGCAAAGTTCTTTTAGTTGACCTTGACCCACAGGCGTCACTGTCGGCGCTACATGGAATTCTTGCCGACAGCGAGGTATCTGATGAGGACACGGTACTGCCGTTGATATACGGTGATGAAGAGGATCTTCAGTATGCGGTGCAGTCGACGTATTGGGACGGGGTAGACCTTGTGCCGGCGAGTGCCGCACTGTTTGGTGCAGAGTTTTTCCTTCCATTCAAACAGTCTAAGGATCAGTCATTCCAATTCTGGAATGTTCTGAACAAGGGGCTTGAGCCGCTATTAAGCGACTACGACGTCGTCATCATCGATACGCCTCCTGCCCTTTCCTATTTGACGATTAATGCCTTCATGGCGGCCGACGGACTGATTGTCCCTACACCACCAAGTGCCTTGGATTATGCATCGTCGACGCAATTTTGGAACTTGTTTTCGGACCTTTCCGAAAGCATGCAACAAGTTGCTCCTGAACTCGTCAAGAGCTTCGATTTCATTCACGTGCTCTTAGCGAAAGTGGACCAGAGTCAAGCGGCCACGCCAATCGTTCGAGACTGGATTAACAAGACCTATGAGGGTCTCGTACTTCCAATCGAAATTCCTACGACGGCGGTTACCCAAACAGCCGCAGCGGAATTTGGCACGGTGTACGACATATCTCGGTACCAAGGAAGCCTTAAAACTTATCAGCGCGCACGCGAGGCATACGATCGATTTGCGGAGATCGTTGACCAGCAACTTGTTGCGCTATGGCACGCAAATCAGGAGGCAGAATGAGTATCAAAGACCGTCTTGCCGCAAAGGCTGCAACGATTGGAACGTCGCCGCGCCCTCAAAAGAGTAATGACGACACTCCGGGCCGACCGAAGACGGCTCCTGGCCAATTGATGGCGTCCCTTCCATTGCTGGCGGAAAAGGAAAAGGAGCTTCAGGCTGCCATCAAGCGTATCGAAGAATTGGAGGCCGCCGGGACAAAAGATTCGGAAGAAGTTGAGATTTCGACACTAATCGAAGTCCCAGGTCGTCGACGCGTTTTGTCGCAGCAAGAGTATGCGGAACTGCGTGCGAATCTCGAAGCAAATCCCCTCGTTCACCCGATCGTTTATCGGCCGCTGGGGGACGGGCGCAACGAGATAATTTCCGGGAGTAACCGGGTCGCGATCTACCGTGATGATCTGGGACGGACGAAAATTCGCGGTGTTCCCTTTGTGGGCACTGACGCCGAGGTCGAGCTTGGAGCAGCGTTCTCGAATCTGCTCGCACCGTCGCTTCCTGATTTCGAGAAATATCGGCAATTTCAACGAATCCAGCAAAATTTGGGGCTCACTCAGGCTGACATCATTCGCGCTTCCGGTCTCGCACAAAGTCACGTTGCCCGGATACTTTCTTTCGACAATCTTCCTGCGGCCGCGAAGGAGTTGATTGCATCGAAGCCGCACAGGCTAGGGGGGACTGCCGCTGCGAAGTTCGCGGCTTTGGCACAGCAGGGACACGAACTTAAAGTTACAGAGGCGATTAAGACGCTTGTCGATTCCGAAGAGATGACGCAAGAGCGAGCTTTGAGTTTGGCGACACCTGCGCGCCCGAAGGGGCCTCAGTCGGTTGCCACAACGATCACTATCGGAAAGAGGAAGTTCTGTGATGTGTCGATCCGCAGTGGTGTCATCGGGCTGCGTTTCGCTGGGAAAGATGGGGATGCCAAGGCTGCGGAGTGGGGTGAACGGATAGCGCAATTCATTCGGAAGGAGCTGGACGCGGAAGAAAAATCAGCATCCAATTTGGATTTCGAATAATTTCAATCACTTAGCTCGAATGCGGAAAGCTTCGACGATTCATCCAATTTGGAAATCTATAAAAATCATATAGTTACAAAAATGGTCGCCAGAGTAGAGGCGATAATGTGCGCACCGGCAAGCGTCTCTGAAGGAAAAGCGGCCCCGTCAACAAACTGACGGGGCCGTTTTCATTCCTGGCCCGCTTCCTCCTGACAAGTCACTCGTAATTTCACTGCGGGAATGCCTTTCCGCAACCATTGCGGTCACCCGCGACAGAAAGATGTGCGAGTTAGTCGCTGCCGGCTTGCTCGACGGTTGTTATACGGTCATGTCCCCTTTAAAAGGCGATTGTGCGCGGCGAGGAGGGGGCCGGACTTGATCACGGGCATGCCCGCCGGCCTCGATCGATCTTGCTGCAAAGGTCCTGATCGAAAAGACGGATTGAGGTTCGAGAAACGTCTCAGGCGTCGTGCTCTTGCGCGTTTCAAGGGTTCACATCGTCCATACGACTGCGCAGTCGCGAATGCGGTTACGGGCTGCAAGGCGCGATCACTACGCTGTTGCTGTCAGGTACGTCTGGCCACACGCCAACGGCGGTTCGACTTCACAAGCGGCTGCGCGAACTGGGCCGCAATAAGGTCCACGTCGTTGTCAGGCCGTTGCACAGCGATGGGTGCTGACGCGGGCCCGATTACGACAGCGGCGTCGGGTGTCTCGTCAAGGGGCGGCCCCTACTCCATAGTGAGTGCAGTGAATATTCGCTCCGAATGACACGCAACCGCATCGGCAGCCAAAATAGTGAGGGGGTCTTTCGTTGAGCGACCGTTGCCGTATAGACTCAGGAAACCAAGCAACACCGAATGAGTTCCTAGAGAGGGCACTTTGAGATACTGCAGAAGGCTTACTCGCACGAGTAAAGTGACTGCCGAAGCATGAGCCGAGAGGGCTGAGAACCTCATGGCGAAGTGCGCATTGAAAGGAGCAAGTTGAACTCGGACGGTCGAGGCGCTGCCATTCTCTTTCAACTGTCCGATAATCGCGGGCAGGGGGAACCGAGCTAGGAGCTTATATTCTGAAGTTGAGTCGACGAGTCCGATGCAACGCCTCGCGCCATAAAGTCTTTAGCCGGGGTCTAACTCAACCCCAGTACGAAGGCCCCGAGAGGAGAGGCGAGTGATTTGCTGAATGTTGGCGCGAAAAGTCATGGTTTGTGGGACGACGTGTAAGCGCGCAGTTGCATTCGGTCAATGGCCCGCCAAGCAAGGCTCGAAAAGCAGTACCGCGACTTTGAGTAGCCGGAAAAGTCATGGTCTGTGGGGATGAGTCGCTCGTCGCGCGAACTGACACTTTAGTGACAGAAAACTGATAGTTCGCACCGGATCGGCGGCCCGGGCCCCCCTCCAACTGTCACTTAAGTGTCAGTTGTCTGATACTCTCGCGCGCGGGGCAGGAGGGTGCATGGTGGAAGCTGAGCAGTGCCGTCAGGCCGTGCGCGCCCATGCAAGCCCCGTGAGGTCCGCGCGGCGCAGCGGCTCATCGTCGACGTACTGCTCGAAAGTGCGGAGGTCGCCATGGCCCATTTGTCGAGCGCAGCGCGTGTCCTGTCCTTTACCCAGCGCCGCGCGCCAGCGCATTTGCGTACGAATGTCCCAGCCAATGCGTTGAAGAAACGTTCAGTCGCCTCGTTATGCCGCTGCTGCATGCGGGCGAACGCGATTACATCTTCGCACAAGCGCACTAGCTTCCGTACGGTCGTACGATCGCGCAGGCCTTTCCACTGACCCCATCGGAAACCCTGCCGCCGCCGCGCTCCATGCGGAAGACCGCACGGCCGGCAGCGAAAGCGCGAACTCGTCGCGCGGTACCCACCGCGCCTCTCACAAATCCGGGAACTCACATTTCAGTTGCGCGGGCAGGGGCTCGATGCGCACATTAGCCATCGGGCAGCGTACCGCCCGTGGTACGCAAGCCCGGTCAGTACGAACACGTCGACCGCAAACGTATCTCGCGCCGCAGACGTACGAACTTCACAGGTCGCGTCGGGACGGGCCGCAATGGCCGCACGGATCAAAGTCGTATGCTCGGGCGATAGAAAGCGGGACTGCTTTTCGGAACCGCGTCGACCGGCTGGATCAAGCCAACAGCCGGAATGAGTTGCAGGAAGCCGACGTCGCCTAGCCAGTCGAAGAGAGCGGTGACGATCTGCTGGGTTTGGCCCGATGAGCGGTCCGCGGACCCAAGCCAGCGACCGACGACTTCTTCATCGAGGTCGTTTTCGACGTCCAACGTGTCCTCGCACAGCGGGAGCTTCACGATTTGGTGATTCATCGCTGAGTCATATCAGAATCGATTCAACAATGTGGAGCCGTTATATCAAAGGCCCTACACCCAGTCTGTTCTCAACATTACCGGGTGGTAATGTCAAACCGTCCGTGGCTCGCTCCCGCAGTCCGTGAAACATCCGGTGTCGAAAGCTAGCGGTTTCAAATCGTTGATTTAGCGAATCTAATTCGAGTTGTTTGTCGGATGTTTCACGGAAATTAAGGGGGTGGCTTATGGACGCCTCATCAGTGCACCTCGCATGGCTGGATCACGCTATCATTCGCGAAAATGTAGTGATTGATACGTTATTTGTAAGGGCCTTCCACCGTGGGGAGGGGAAGCGAGGTTGTTGCGCCCCGGTTGCTGTCGTCCGCTGGGCAACCACTTCGCCGAGTTTGTCGAAGACCGCGTGCGGACCGGGCGCTACAACACGCGTAGACCGGAATAAATTTGACACAAACTCGGCATTAATTCTGTCAGCTCGCCTAAATCCGCGGCCGAAGGCAAGAGAAATCTAGCTTTATCAATAGGTTAACTGAAGCGAAATGAATTCGTCACCGGCCGGTGTCGCGGTGGTCGTCATCAAGAACGACGATGGCGGACTTGTGAGCGAAAGCTTCGCTCATGCTGCCGCTTACCCGTAGTAGAACCAGCGACGGATTTCAGCCCGCTCCCGCCTGCTCATCAAAGGAATTGTGGAGACCAGCGGAAGGCGGCCGTAGCTGAAGTGCGAGTGGCAAGCGACGCATCGGAATGGCGCGTCGATCGTGCGGATGTTGACGATGAACGGCGTCTTGCCTCCGCAATCGCGGCAGAGCGTT
The DNA here is from genome assembly GCF_020177535.1 of Paraburkholderia sp. XV. Classification (NCBI taxonomy): domain Bacteria; kingdom Pseudomonadati; phylum Pseudomonadota; class Betaproteobacteria; order Burkholderiales; family Burkholderiaceae; genus Paraburkholderia; species Paraburkholderia sp. XV. The sequence continues at coordinate 170,658 of NZ_JAGUUD010000001.1, forward strand.
TCGAGATCTTCCCGATGTACAGGGCAGCGTCGTTCATCGGTTAGCTGGTAGAGCACACTGTGGTAGCCGTGCGCTGCGCACTGCCGACAGAAGCGGAATGCCGGATGATAGTGATCGGATGCAGACGCGTCGAGCAGCGACATATCCAGGACACTCTTTGGCAGGCGCAGCAGCTGACGCAAACGTCTAGGTTTGAAAAGCTTGCGCACGGGCGCAGCTCCCACGGACGGATTGATATCCGGCAGTATCTTCTGGACGAGAAGATCGGCTGGAAGCGCATTGGCGCAGCGGAACTTCCAGAGTATCGACAGGAGTGACTCTCCCGGTATCAGCCAGTCGCGGTTGAAGACGCTCCCGAGCGAAAGATCGCGCCCGCCAAATGCAAGTATTGGGAAACGGGGCGCCCTGAGCGCCGCCGTCTCACACTGTGGCAAGGACACGACCGGTCGCATGTCGTGATTGAACGTAGCCGCAGTGACGAACAGCGTGAGTCCACAAGGCTGTGTCAGGCGTAGACAGTATTAAAAGTGACTCCGTTGCGCTAATAATTCTGTCACTTCGCGTTCGATTGATGCAGCGGCGCGAAAAACTTCAGCAGATTCAGGCGGTTACGGAAAACGAAATAAAAGTGTCTCCAACTGCTTTCGAGATGCCGGCGCCGACAACTCGCGACCACGCACCTCAGGAGCCATCGTTCATGTCGTTGCCCGAGCGCAGCAGCCAGTGGCGACTGAGCGCCATGCGGTCCTGCCCGCGCATCGCGGGAATGGTCGAGCGGAGCGAAAGTCGACCATAACTGAAATGGGAACGGCACCATAAGCATCGAAACGGAGCCTCGATTACGCTGGCGCTGACGATGAACGGCGTCTCGTCACCGCAATGCAGACAGCGTGTGTCGAGTGGTTGATGATGTACGGGGCAGCGCTCTTCCTCCTCAAGTTGATATAGCACGCTGTGGTAGCCATGCGCAGCGCACAGTCTGCAATGTCGGAAAGTCGGGTGAGTCGGAACGGCAAGGGCTGCATCAAGCAAGGACGTCCGCAACACGCCTTCGGACAAACGGAGTACGCGGCACAGACGCGCGAGTTCGATGTTGTCGCGCACAGGTGCTACGCCCTCAGATGGATCAACACACGGGCTGATCAGATGCACGAGCGCGTCTCCGGGCAGTACGTTGGCGCACGCGAACTTCCACAGGATAGAGACAAGCGATTCGCCGGGCATCAGCCACTTCGGGTTGAACGCGCTTCCTCGCGAAAGCGAGAGCTCCCACTCATCAAACGCCAGAATCGGGAAGCGCGGCCGTATGAGTGCCACGGAATCACACCGTTGCCAGCACGCGGCCCGTCGCATGGCGGGACTGAACATAGCCGCAGTGCTGAACCGCGTGAGTCCACAAGGCAGCATCAGGGCAGTGGCCCGGAGCGTCATTGAGTTCACTTTCCTTGAGCACAATCTCGACAGCCCGGGTAAACGAATCCATCGGTATTTCGAGGTTACCCGGCAGGCTCGCCTTATGATGTGCAGCCTCGAACGCTTGCCAAAGCGTGCCCGAGTCGGCGACCAGGCGATAGCCGGCGTCAAACGCCTGTGGGATGTAGAACCGCGTGAAGCCCCAATGAGAACCCTCCGGATACGCGGTCTGATCGTAGCCATTCAGGCACGTGGCGACATCCTCGGCGTTCCTGATGCCGTAGAACGCGAGGTCCTCGACCATCAGACGCGCAACAATCTGCGTTTTGCCTGCGACCTGCAAGGCTGTCTTCTGCGCGAGCAGTTCCTGCTGGCCGACGAGGAACGTGAAGAGCTTGATCTGCTGGCGATCGAGCGCGTCATGCACATCCCGCAGCCATTCATACTCATTCTCGTTGTAACGTTGGCTCTCATCGCAGAACAGGAGTACGGTGCCGCTCCCGGAGCGGGCCGCGGCCTCGCGGATACGCAGCGAGAGGCGACTGCGCTTTGCCGAGCTCGTACCCGCGTGCGGAGCATGATCACCGACGGCCTCCAGCAGATTGGTGAAGAAGGGGCCTTCCGCGTGTTTCGGCTTGTGCTCGCACTGTGCATGGTAGCTGGACATCTTCGGGTGCTGACGCGCAAGCAGGAGCCGCACGTATTCGATCGCGCGGGTTTTGCCAATGCGCGGCGGTCCATAGATAAGCGCGCCAGGGATCCGATAGCGCAGGCAGCGGGTGACAAGTTCGTAGAACGCTTCGATCGCGGGCGTCGCCAGGCGGTAATTGCCCGTGACGAGCGGATGCAGTGAAGGATCAATCGGACGCGGCACTTCGAGCGACATGATGCACCTCCTGGCGTGAGCGACGAAATCAGAAGACCTGGCCGGTACCGATGGAGAGCTTGCGTGGGCGCACCGATAACCGTGGCAAGAGATCGATGTCCGTCACCGGCTGTGTGCCCGGGGTTGGCGCTGCGATCATTGTCGCAGTCTCTGTCTCGACCGGATGTTTCGGTCCGACAGGCGTGCGCACTGTCGGAGCTGACGTCAGTATCCGCGTCACATGGGCGAGCTCCGTCGCTGCTTTCCGCGTCTTCCTCGCCTGCGTGAGCTTTTGCTGGACGTATGCCTCGATTGGATTGGCATCGTTCGCAGCAATATGGCGTCGGCGCTTGCCAGATTGCTTGAGAATCTCCTGGCGCAGTTTCAGATTGTGCGGCACTACGCCCCACGCCCCTTGCGCCTCGAGGACACCCAGTTCCTCGCCACTCGTCACGAAGGCGCGCACTGAGCGCAAGTCGTCAGCGTTCATGTAGACCAGCAGATACTCGCCGATCAGATGCGTGCCTGCCGCGAGCAACCGGCTCGTGTACCGCACACCATGCAGGTTGATATGCGGACGCACGCCTTGAGAGAGATAGGCGCGCACCCGGCATCGCCGTGCCGATTGCATCAGGCAAAGTGTCTGGCGACGCGCCTGGGCCAGCCATCTCACAAGCGTCTGTTTGCCGCGCACGAAATATTCCATCGCTTCGAGTGGCGTTGCGTTGTTAAGGCCGGCGTGCGGGGTGCCGTTGTAGCGGGAAATGCTGTACTCAACGAGTTCCGAGAGTTCGTCGAGTGAGACGTAGAGCCTCAGGTCGCCCTTCGGATCTGCGAGTGCCCGACGCAGATCGCGAGGATGGGCACCCGTATAGCCAGGCAAACGCGATGAGAGGCGGCTCGCGATCGTCCCAAAAAACCTCTCAATATAGGGCCGCTCATCGGGGCTGTACTTCGGTCCGGCGTCAGCGACACAACCAACAAACTCGCACAACGAATTCAGTGTTTCCCTTGCGAGATTGGCCTTTGCGTTGTCGAGCTTGATCCACTCCCACGTGACGTACGCGAGTTCGGGCAAGTGATCCGACGGAAAGCCGTCCTGTGGTCCATACCCAAGCCCTGCGATGGTGAACATTCGCGCACGATGGGGCTCGAGTGCATTCTCGATTGTCTTGACGACGTCATAGCGGCTGTATTCGCGAAACGCTATGTGATAGCCGAGCACAGCACGCGTGCACACATCGATGATTACTAGGAGCCATACCCGTTCCATCTCGAATTCGTGCGCGAAACCGAGCGGATCTCGCACGACAACCTTGAGCCTGATATCGAGCCGATGACCATCAAATTCGACGACCTGGTACGGCCGGACCGCCGCAGGTGCGTCCGCGCCGTCAAGCCGGGGCAGGCCCTTAAGGTGCGAGGCGCCGGCTGAGCGTGCCGCTGTGCCAAACGTGCGCAGCAGCTCCGCCTTCAACCGTCGGGACAGCGAGCGAACCGCATGGTCGCCGGTGTTGAAGGGGTAGTCCGCCGCCGTCAATCCCAATGATCGACATCGGCGCAGGAATTCATCGTGCATCGATTGCAAACCGCGCAGGCGCGTGCGCAGTTGGCCATCCGTATGCCGCTGCTCGAGCAGCACCCTGCGCTGTTTGACCTGAAGCAGAAGCCATCCTGTCAACTCAGGGTATCGCTCGAACAGCTGCGTCAATGCACCAGCGGTGCCCCGGCTGCCGTGCTCGCCTCTCACTTGTACATCGCGCACCCGCTCATAGTCCGCGATGCGCAAATAGCGAATGAGCGCCCGGAAGCCGAAGGGACGTCCATCAGGGTGTGGTGTCTGGGCTCGCTCGAGCCATCGGTACAGTTGCCGGCGATTGATGCCCGTTGATCGCTCGATTGCCTTGACCGACTCTCCCGCCGTGTAGCGCAACACGGCCTGTTGACGTGTCTCGAATGTGGCCCGCGCCACATCGTCCAGTTCGGTAAAGGCGACAGTAGGCCAGGCGCTCACGTCGATTGACTGCAACTCCAGTTTGCGGCGGCTCATGATGTCCCCTCCGAAGCCGCGAATGACGTGAGCAGCGATAGCGGTTCCGCGTGAAGCTCGGGCGCGCTGACGCGTCCGCGATGGAGCAGGTCAAACAGGGCAGTTCGGACCAGGACCAGATCGACTGCGGAGAATTCGCGTTCAACAGCGAGCAATCGTTGCGGTTCTCCCAGGAACCCGACGATCGCGCGGGGCAAGGTTGACGGAACAAGCCCTTCGTTGGCGACAAGGTAGGGGAGCATGTGCTTCCAGTTGTCGGTCCAGGTACGCGCGGCGGCAAACTCGGCGGGCGCGACTATCCGGATCGGCAACGCGGCGTCGTCGATGTCACGACGTGATCTGATTACGCTACACTCCGACGCCGAATCGTCTAGGATAACTAATTCTTCAATATCAACGTAGCGGACCCAAAAATCGGCAAGCTGCCGGGACCCGTCGATCAGGACATAGCCCGGACGCTCGCGAAACGTGATCACTCTCGGGCTTGCCTCGAGCAACAGCCATTGCTCCAACAGCGGGCGTCGGTAAAACGTCACCCGGCGCCCGAGCTTTGGACTGAACGCTTCGAACCGATGCGCGCCGCGTGGACGGGCGAGCGCGACCGGCTCTGCGATGCGCAGCGAATCTTCCATAAGATCAATAGGTTGCGGACGGGATTCGAAGTGTAGGAGGCCAGTTGACAAAATTAATACGGACTTACGTGAGTTGACACTTTCATTGCGATTCGAAGTGAAATAAAAGTGACAACACGATCGCGCTTTGGCCCGTGGTTGCTAGGGAAGGGTAGTGACAGAATCATTACGGCCTACGCCTGCGGATGCAGCTGCGCGGCAGAGCAAGGGCAACCGCGCCCCCTTAAATAAGAGGGAATCTTGTCACTGGTTTCAAGCTTGGGCAAATCGTGGAAAGTATTGAAGTTCTGAGCGAGCCGTTTTCGCTGGAATGCTTCACCTAACAGTGACAGTCTAGGTGGGAATTACGTACCAGCTCGACAAATTTGGTCCAAAGCAGACCGTGAAACCGATACGCGGCAAGTACGAGGCGCTATATCCCTGATCGGCAAACGCGACCTTAACCGTCTGGCCTGTGGCCTGCTGAACCTGACGCGCAAGCTCGCCGACCTGTGCACGTTCCTGTTCATTGGCTGGCGTCACATGCACAGCAAGCAACTGCCCCAGTGTATCGACAGCCATATGGACTTTGCTGCCCCGTTTGCGTTTATAACCGTCGTAACCGGCTCGAGGTCCGCTCTCACATGTCGACTGCAGCGTGCGGCCATCAAGAATCACCGCGCTGGGCTGTCCCCGGCGACCCTGCGCGACTCGTATGATCGAACGCAGGTCGCTGACCATGGCCTCGAAACAACCCGCCTGAATCCAGCGTTCCGTTTGCTGGTAGACCATTTCCCACGGCGGAAGGTCATTGGGCAACAGACGCCATGGCGCACCTGCGCGCACGATCCAGCGCAGCGCGTTGAACATCTCGCGCAGTTCGTATCGACGCTGCGGTGCGTCTTTGTTCATCAAGGTCAAGTACGGCGCGGCGAAGTGCCATTCTTCATCCGACACATCCGTCGGGTAGGGGCGGCGTTTGCTCATCGCGCCAGGTTACCAGGTTTGGCCGTAAGTGCCTAACACGCTCTAAGGAGGCCTTTGCGTGTGGAACGGCAGCGGTTGTGACGTCCATCGGAGAGGTCAGTCATGCTGAGGGGGACTTCAGGATAGGCAATGGTGGCGATGGAGCTATAACGAAACGCATTCGCGCTGCGCTCACCGGTATTCAGCGTGGCTGGCGAAATTGCTGATCCATTCGGCTCGATCTACAACGTCGCATAACCAACATTCTCGAACTCTCTCTCCATTGGTCTATTCTGACTGTGTCACAAAATCCATTTGCAGCGAGGCGATACCTGGTTGTATTGAATAATACTGACTTCGGGCGATCGCGATGAGAAAAGATGTCGACGAATTTGACGCGTATCTGACTCATCTGGCGCAGGCGTTAGGGCACGCCGATCGCCATGCCGGCCTCAAGGGTTACTGTTCGGGCTTGGTAATGCCGTTGTCACGCAAGAGCGTCGAGCCGATGGCCGCGCACATCGACCCACTGCACGCGAGTGCGAAACACCAGTCACTCCACCATTTTGTGGCCAAGGCAGAATGGTCTGACCGGGCGGTCCTGCAGCGGGTACGCGAATGGGTGATGCCCGCGTTAAGCCTGCACACTGAAGAGGCTGGCTATTACTGGATTATCGACGACACGGGCTTTCCGAAGAAGGGCAAGCATTCGGTCGGCGTAGCGCGGCAATACTGTGGGCAACTGGGCAAACAGGATAACTGCCAGATCGCCGTGAGCCTGTCGATCGCGACGCAACGCGGCAGCCTGCCAATTGCCTGGCAGCTGTATGTCCCCAAGGAATGGATTGACGACCGGGAACGTGCCCGTGGCGCGGGCATTCCCGAAGATCTGGCTTTCGAGACCAAGCCACAGATTGCGCTGGCCCAGCTTCGCGAGGCTATAGCATCCGGTGTTGCGCCGGGCATCGTGCTGGCCGACGCTGGGTATGGCGACGAAACCGCTTTCCGCGATGGTGTAACTGAACTGGGTTTGTTGTACGCGGTAGGGATCCGGCCTGGTACCTCAGTGTGGGCGCCCGGCACGGCGCCACTTCCGCCCAAGCCCTGGAGCGGGCGCGGTCAGCCACCGAAATTGTTGCGCCGTGCGCCCGGCCACGAACCGATCGCGGTGAAGGAACTGGCCATGCAATTACCCGTGAACGCCTGGCAAACCGTAACCTGGCGGGAAGGCAGCAACGCCGCACTTTGCTCACGCTTTGCCGCCGTACGTGTTCGTCCCGCACATCGCGACTATTGGCGAAGTACCGTTCGCGACGAAGAATGGCTACTCATTGAATGGCCTGATGGCGATACGGAGCCGCTCAAATACTTTCTCACTACCGCTCCCGGCGAGGCGACACTTGAGCAGCTTGTGTTCGTGACCAAGATGCGCTGGCGCATCGAGCGCGACTATCAGGAGCTGAAACAGGAGTTCGGGCTCGGTCATTATGAAGGGCGAGGCTGGCGTGGCTTTCACCACCACGCCACACTGAGTATCGCTGCGTATGGGTTTCTGATGGTCCAACGACTCCGAATGCAATCAGATGGACGCGATAAAAAAAACTTCCCTGAACGCGCGCTGCCTGCCCTTCCCACGGATTACATCCCCCGGGGCAGTCCAGCGCGCTCAACGCCACGTTCCTGATTCCATTACTACGTTGCGCATCCTGCTTGGACTAAAACTCATGCAACGATGGCTCTCTTCCTGTGCGGCAATAGAGCACGCGACTAATTATGTGACACAGTAAGACTATCAGAACGTCGAAGTTTGTGCGAGGCGCACCGGCAAGAGACAACGGTGCTTGGTCAAAACACGCGGCGCGTTCGATCTAGGAGGGCTCGAACCGACATTGATACGCGAATGATCAGCGTTGTGAAATCTCAATCGGTACAATCCAACTTCTCCGCACCCGCCCGAGAAAGTCGAGTTCCGTCACTCCGTATTCGACGACATTTACGCGATGATCGTCGGCAAGGCGTTTGTCGTAGTCGGATTGGTGCTGCTGAAAACGGCTGGTCTAGTAACGGGTGGGGTGGCAGGTTTTGCACTGCTCGCGTCGTATATTTTCCCGCTTCCAGTCGGCACCATATTCACTCTGGCGAATACACCAGTCATCGCATTCGTAAGCCCTCCGACGTTTGGAAAGTCTGACCATCTGGCCCGACTTACCAATGAGTCTTCTCGTTGCACAGCGGCCTGCGATCGGCATGCTTCTCGGGCGTGCCCGCTAACTCGTTAGCTAGAAGAAAATAACTCGAAACGGAGGGTGTGGCGAAGGTGTGTGACGTCGACGCGGTTGCGACTGCCCGCAATGCTCACATGATCGCTTGCCAAATCAGCACCATGTTGAGCACGACGATGACGATTGCCGCCATTGAAGCAACTATGATCGTGCCACGCTTCACGGCGAATTCTCCCATCACTTGGCGTTTGCCGGACAGAAGCAGTAGCGCGATCATCGGGATTGGCAAAGCCATGCTCAACAGGACCTGGCTCACGATCATTGCGTGCGTCACGTTGCAGCCCAGTGCAACCACGGCGAACGACGGCACGATTGTCACGATTCGTCGCACGGCAACGGGAATGCGCGTGCGCACGAAGCCCTGCATGATGACCTGTCCCGCCATCGTGCCGACCACCGAACTCGATATCCCCGACGCGAGCAATCCAACCAGGAAGATCGCCGCCGCGCCGCCGCCAAGCACGGGAATCAGCGTCTGATAAGCGGCGCCGATATCGCTGATGCCGGGCGCGACATGATGAAAGACGGTCGCGGACATGATCACCATCGCCATGTTGACGAGCGCGGCGGCGCCGAGCGCAAGCATCACTTCGCGGTTGGAGAAGCCGATCAGTTGACGGCGTTCGCCGCTGTTATTGGCCACCACGCGGTTTTGCGTCAGGCCGGAATGCAGATAGAGCGTATGCGGCATGATCGTCGCGCCGACGATGCCGACCGCGAGCGTCAGCGCGCCGCTGTCCTTCAGATGCGGCACGAAGGTATGCGCAATGACGGCGGGCCACGAGGGCGGTGCGATCATCAGCTCGCACAGATAGGTGCCGCCGATCACCGCGACGAGCATCGCGATGATCATTTCGAGCGGACGGAAGCCGCGCTTTTCGAGCGAGAGGATCGCGCACGTCAACGCGGCGACGATGCCCATCGACACCAGCATCGGCAGATGAAACAGCAAGGACAACGCGAGTGCGCCGCCGAGAAATTCCGCGAGATCGGTCGCGATGGCCGCGACCTCCGAAGCGAGCCACATTGCGATGGTGACACGCTGCGGGAAGTGCTCGCGACACAGTTCAGCAAGGTTCTTGCCCGTGACGATGCCGATCCGTGCAGAGAGCGCCTGAAACAGCATCGCAATGAGGCTCGACAGCAGTACGACCCACAACAGACCATAACCGTAATGCGAGCCTGCCTCGATGTTGGTGGCAAAGTTGCCTGGGTCCATGTAACCCACTGACGCGATCAGCGCCGGTCCGACGAACGGCAGAAAAGCGGCGAGCCCTTTGCTTTTTCCTTCAAGCGCGGCACGCACGGAAAGGCCTGTTTTCTGCGTCGCGGTGAGATTCACGGTTGCGACGCTGTTGCTAGAGGTCGGCAAGGGATGCATGTCGAGTGACTCCCGGTTACGTTTTGGCATCTATCGATCAACAGAAACAACAACGCCGGCTGCGAGCGTGCGCACCGGCATGTCGACGACTCATTCCGGCAAAACGTCCGGCCGGTCACGCGGGAACTGCGCGAGCGTTTCAGCGCTGATGTTCAGCGTCTGCATGACCATTTCCGGCGGCGTATGCGTGAGCCAGTCGGACAGCGAAACTTCGGCGAAGTGATCCGCCTTGAAAACTTCCAGGAAGATCAGATCGGTGTCGCCTACGTTTTGCACGTAATGGCCGAGGCCCTTCTTGACATAGCCGATATCTCCCGCGTTGAAGTCGGCGGTTGCGGCCTTCGGCCCCGTGTCGAACACGGTGACGCGTCCCTTGCCCTTGATGTAGTACTGCCATTCGTCCGCGTTCGGATGCCAGTGCAGTTCACGCAGGCCGCCCGGATGGACGGTCACGAGTGCGGCCGCAATGGCTTCGGAGATCTTGAAGTTGCGGCTGTCCGCGATCTGCACCTGACCGCCGCGCGTCTTGCGAACGGGCTGCGAGCCTGCCAGCGAAAACGTCACGGGCAGCGCAGGCGGTCCCTTCTTCGATGCGGCCGCGCGTTGATCCGCTGCCAGCGGGCCCGGCTCCTTGCCCTGAAAAATCCACAGGTTCTCGAGCGGAATGTTCTTGAACGCTTCGACTGGCACGCCGAAGTTTTGCGCGAGGACATCCGGCGGCGTATGCGCGATCCAGTCGGTGAGAAGCAGCGTGTTGAATTCCGACGCCATGCCGGCATCGAATGCGATCAGGAATTCGGTGCCGGTCGGACCCATGCCTTGCAGCGAGTGAGGCAGGCCCGGCGGGAAGTACCAGAGGTCGCCGGCTCTCACGTCCTGCACGGATGGACGGCCCAGTTCGTCAAGCGTCGTGATGCGGCATGTGCCGTCAAGCACGATCGCCCATTCGGCCTGCTGGTGCCAGTGCATTTCACGAATGCCGCCCGGCCCAAGCCGCATGTTGACACCGGAGATGTCCTTCGAGATTGCGAAGTCCGCCTGCGTTACTTCGCGTGCCCAGCCGCCGTTCTGAATGCGCTTGTGTGCATTGTTGAACGACGACCAGAACAGCGGCATACCGTTGACATCGGTCGCAGGTGGATTCTGAAACGACGGAAACTGGCCTGCCAGCGCGTTGCTATGCGGACCGGGATCAGTCAGGCCAAGCGGGTTATTTGCGTTGACCGCGCCTTCGGGCGGGAGGTCGGGATTGCCGAATGTGGCAGCTTTCGCAGTCATAGCGACACCAGCAGCGACAGCAGCCGTAGCTGCATTGATCAGTGCCTTGCGTCGGGACAGATTCGTCATGTTAATCCTCGTTTCGTTGATCAGGGGAACCGGCGACTTGACTGATACAAGCTGTCGATGCAATTGCAACGAGTTGCTTGTAGATTGGAATAACCGCAGTCTGTTTTTCCTCAGCACGAAGCGCGCGATTGAGAAGGAACCCTGACGAGAACAGTAACGAACAATAGAGGACACGCCTATCAGACGTAAGGGAGCTTGGCGGCATCCATCAACATGGGTGTCTTATACGAATGGTTGATTGAGGGATACACGAGGGGCGCGCTGGCAATCCGGGACGGATCACCACTTCGATATTCGACATAAGCGCCGCCTATCACTCCTCGTCATGCTTGCAAGTCATGTCAGGTCTCTCGCTCCTGCAGAAAAGAGTGCGATAGTCGTGAGAGGTAGCGGCGACAGTCAATAACTTCGTACAGATCGTTCGACTCTGTCGAAAGATTGAATTCCGACGTTTTGCTCAAAAATCCAGACACTGCAAAGAGTCTTCAAACGGCTGGAACGATAGATGGTTTGGATGCCAGATCGGGCTGAAAGGTTGAGTTAAATGAGGAATTCCGCGTATCTCTTAACTAGCTGTCGCAACCAAGGCACAGTGACAACGCACAAAGGTCGGCACGCGTCCACGGCGACGTTGATTGCACGAAGACCGGTGCCAGGCATTTGAAGCGTCGAGAACACGAAATTCATTCAAGGCGAAAGGCCGATATCGCATTGCTCAATTGATGGCTCTGATCGTCCAATGAGCGCGATGCCGCGGCTGCTTGTTCGACCAGCGCGGCGTTTTGTTGCGTCACATCGTCCATCTGCGTGATCGCGAGATTGACCTGCGCAATTCCATGACTCTGTTCATGGGAAGCGCCGGCAATTTCTTTCACAATGGTCGCAACCCGGTTTGACGAAAGCATAACCTCGTTCATGGCTTTGCTAGCATTTTGGGCGAGCTCGGAGCTTGAGTGGATACTACGGACGGATGTGTTGACAAGCTCTGCAATCTCTTTCGCGGAACTGGAACAACGTTGCGCAAGGCTTCGAACTTCGTTTGCCACAACTGCGAACCCGCGGCCGTGAGCACCGGCTCGCGCTGATTCGACCGCCGCGTTCAGGGCGAGAATGTTGGTTTGAAACGCGATGCCTTCGATAATGTCGGTGATATCCGCAATCTTCGGCGCCTGTTTCTCAAGCGCCGACATCGTATCGACGACATTATCCACACACCACTACTGCGCTGGGCGGTGTTGGATGCTTCCTGAGCGACCGCGCTAGCTTCAAGTGCACTAGTCGCGTTGCTCTTGACTGCTGCGGTAAGCTCCTCCATGCTGGCGGCAGTTTCTTCAAGCGCTGCGGCTTGCTGCTCGGTTCGGGAAGAAAGGTCTGCATTGCCGGCCGATATTTCGCCGGTTGCCTGGTGAAGGGAATTGCTACTCTCTCGTACGCTAAGGAGCGTCACCTTCAGTTTTCCGAGGAATTCGTTGAAGTTCTGCGCCAGACCTCCGATTTCATCCTTTGTCGTTACTGGTAAGCGCTGCGTGAGGTCGCCATCTCCAGAGGAAATTTCTTTCATGCGTGCGGAGATATCACGAATCGGAGCGGTGAGGGTTCTAGCTCCCACAACGATGAATGTCAGCGCGATAGCTGCGACTAGAATGCCAGCGATAGCCAACTCAGCGCAGAGGCGATCCGCGGACGCAACAATTTCCGAATGCGGGATTAGAGCAATGTATTTCCATCCCTGAATCTGACTTGTGTAGACGATTGCGTTGTATCGCACATCGCTCATTTCTAGCTCAAAGGTGCCATCCGCAACGTCTGCGAGCTTGCGGTAACCGTTCCCGAGGCTCGACAACTGTTTAAACGCGTTCGCCGAATTGTGTGGATCGACGAGCACCGTTCCCGTTCCTTCGATCACCATCATATAGCCGGATTTTCCGAAACGCACCTCGTTGACCATTTTGGCAAAGCCATTGAGTGAAACTCCCATGGCTAGAACACCAACAGTCCTTCCGGCGGGATCATTGATTTTGCGAACAAAGCTGATGATTCTGTCGGCTTTTACCGTCTCGTAGGCCTGTGTGCGTTGGACACCGCTTCCACTTTGCAGCGCGAGGCTATACCAAGGGCGCTCGCGTGGGTCGTAGTGATCGCCGGTTAGTGTCGTTTTCGGCCATTGTACGTAGCCGCCCAGGTTGTCCCAACTGCCACGTACTGCGAATCCGGATGAGTCTCTCCGTACCGCTTCAGGTCGGCGAAAATTTGCCTCTCGATGTCGCCGTTCGTATCGGGCGTCATGGGTCCGGTGTGTGTCAGATAATTTTTTTAGATGAGTCGATCGACTCCAGGTTATGAGACCCCGAAAGGAAAGTCACGTTGTCACGTACGGTATCGAACGTCGCTCTGAGATTCTCATCGGCGCAACGAATCTGCGTTTCGCTGCTAGCGTTGAAATGGTCTATTGTTAGCTGGCGAACGTGCGCACCGGAGAAAATCGTGAGTGCGAGTACAGTGGCGGCCAGTGATAGTGGGGGGATAAAGCTGAGTTTGATTGCAATCGAGCGCTTCGTCATTGCTGACTCTCCGACGTACTACTAATGTCATTGGTTGTTATGTCCCGCATGTACGCGGCAGACGTGAGATCGACGAGTTGGTCAAACCTCTGTGCCTGTCCGCTCATTCGAATCCATAGTGGGGAATGTTCTGGATAACGACAAAGGTTGGGTTGTCCTGAAGACGTCTATCAATGCCGTTTAGTGTTGATGTCGATGCTTTATAGGCATCGCGCTTGCGGAGTCCAGAGCCGGGGCGGAGCAGGGCTCCGTGGGCGGCCAACCGGGCTTGCCGGCACTCGACTCGATCGCTTCAACCAGTGTGCTGATCGCACGAAGCCACCGAACGGATGATCTATACGGCTACCGGGTTTAAGAGGAGGCCCAACGAGGCATCTGCTCGCCGTTCTATCCCGCGTTGGAGGATCTCTAGCCGCTGCATCGGTTGTCCGCGGGATCGTCAGGAATCACTGGTCCACCGCCTCGTCGATTAGCTCGGGCGCGTTCAGTGCGTCACAAGCTTCGACCAGCTCGTCGGAGGGCTCGCATGCGAGCCACCGTCAAGTCTTATCGCAGAGGGCGGCCACGACCGAGCCGCCGACAATGGTGGGAGTGGTTCTTCTCAGACGTGCCCGAGGCCAGATTAAGGGCGTAGTGAATGAAGGTCGAATGGGCAACTGTGTGTCCCGGCCAAAAGCACTCTCGCGGAGTGTGCTGCCGTCGGAAGCGCAGATGTGCAGCGTGTGCACATGCGGCGCCCGCCTCAGCGGGTGAAACTCAACGATACGCTACAGGCAAAAAAAGATACGGCGCCGATACTTGATTCGCGATGTGCTTGCATAGCCGTAGCCGTGCTATTAGTGCGCGCCTGACGTCGCCGCGCTACTGCCACCGCCTTTAGCTGGCTTCGTCAGCCAGATCAGCGGAATGATCACGATGAAGATCATCGACGAGAGCCAGAACATGTCGTTCAGCCCAAGCATCGCCGCTTGCGTGTTCAGTGAGCGCTCGAAGAACGCTACCGCCTGATCGGTGCTGCCGCCGAGCGCTCCGTGGATGTTCGCCAGCGCGTTCGTGTACACCGGATTGTCTATACTGGACTGTTCGGCGAGTTGCGCGTGATGCAGGATCGTGCGGTTGTTCCAGCCCGTCGTGAGCAGCGACGTGCCCACGCCGCCCGCGAAAATGCGCGCGAAGTTCGACAGGCCTGCGGCGGCGGGAATCTTGTCGGCGGGCAAACCGGACAGGATGATGGCCGTCAGCGGCACGAAGAACAGCGCCATCGGAATGCCTTGCAGCAGCGTTGGCAGAATCAGCGTCCACTGGTCGACACCTGTCGTGTAGTGCGAGCGCATCATGAAAACGCCTGCAAAGCCGATGAAGGCGAGCGTCGCGAGAATCCGCGCATCGGTCCTTGGCATGACCTTCGCCATCACGGGCGCGAGCAGCACGGCGAAGATGCCGAGCGGCGCGGTGACGAGACCCGCGTCGACGGAAGGATAGCCGAGATAACCCTGAATCCACTGAGGCAAAATCACGAGGTTCGCGAAGAACACCGCATACGCAACCGAAATCGCAATTGTGCCGCCGCGAAAGTTCCGCCCCGCAAATAGTCGCAAGTCGACGATCGGATTCTTCTCCGTGAATTCCCAGATCAGGAAGAACAGGAAGCTGATGGCCGCGATAATGGTGAGCGTCCAGATCACGGGCGAGTTGAACCAGTCGAGATCCTTGCCCTTGTCGAGCATGATCTGCAGCGTGCCGACCCACGCGGCGAGAGACAGCAGGCCGACCGTGTCGATAGGCAGCTTGCGCGTCGGCGATTCGCGGTCGCGATAGAGCATCCACGTCACGCCCGCTGCGAACAGTCCCACGGGAACGTTGATGTAGAAGATCCACGACCAGCTATAGCTGTCGGTGATCCAGCCGCCGAGCGCAGGGCCCGCGATCGGGCCGACCGTCGCCGTCATCGCCCACAACGACAACGCCGTGGAGCTTTTTTCCTTTGGATACGACGCGAGCAGAATGGCTTGCGACAGCGGCGTGAGCGGTCCCGCCACGAGACCTTGCAGTACGCGCGCGGCGAGCAGCACGATCAGGTTCGGCGCGACGCCGCACAGCCACGACGAAAACACGAACAGCAGGATCGATGCGACGAACAGCTTGATCTGGCCGACGCGTTGCGTGAGCCAGCCCGTCAATGGAATCGCAACGGCGTTGGCCGCCGAAAACAGCGTGATGACCCAGGTGCCTTCATCGACGGATACGCCGAGATTGCCGGAGATGGTCGGAATGGCGACATTCGCGATGGACGAGTCGAGCACGTTCATGAAGGTCGCGAGAGCGACGGCGAGCGTCGCGAGAACCAGCTTGCCGCCCGTGAAAGCCGGCGGTGTGATTTGCGTAGAAGGATTCATGGCGGATTATCTATCTGACCTGTCAGGTAATTGAAGAACCGAAGGCGCTCTGCCTTCGTTTTCTTCCTAGCTGGCGTGTTGGGCCTTGGCGGCGTTGTAACCCGGCTCGCGCTTCACGAGCGACCGCGAATCGGCGTGCGTCGGCATCATGTTTTGCGCGATGATCCGTTCGATCTCGGCATTCGCCTGTGCGCCGTATTCGGCGAACACATCCGTGCGATATGTCGTGTTCACTGCGGAGCCAAGTTGCTGGCCGGTGTCGTTGCGCGTATCCACGTCAACATCCATCGACAGGCCGATACGCAGCGGATGCGCTTGGAGTTCCTTCTGCTCTAGCTGGATGCGTACGGGTAGGCGCTGCACGACCTTGATCCAGTTGCCCGTTGCGTTCTGCGCGGGGAGCGTCGCGAACGCGCTGCCGGTGCCCGCGGAAAAGCCCACCAAGCGCCCGTGATACTGCACCTTGCCACCGTACACGTCCGCTGTCAGGGTGACGGGTTGACCGGTGCGCATGTTGCGCAACTGGCTTTCCTTGTAGTTCGCTTCGACCCAAACGCCGTTGAGCGGTACGATCGCCATCAACGGCGTGCCCGGCGATACGCGCTGGCCGACCTGCACCGAACGCTTCGCGACGTAACCGGTGACAGGCGCGGGCAGCGTGTTACGTGCGTACGCAAGGTATGCAGCGCGGACCTTCGATGCGGCGGCCTGGACGTCCGGGTGTTCCGCAACCGTCGTGCGGTCGGTCAATGCCCGGTTCGCCTCGGCCTGTTGGCTCACGGCATCGAGTGCAGCTTGCGCCGCGGCTACAGCATCGCGTGCATGCGAAATGTCTTCGGCCGATACAGCGCCCGTTCCGGCAACGGCTTGACGGCGGCGCAGATCGTCCTGTGCGCGAGCCAGATCCGATTGCTTCTGCGCGACGTTTGCCGCATAGAAATCGTTGTTCACGTACAGGCTGCTGACTTGCCGCACGGTCTGTCCGAGCTTTGCTTCGGCGTCACCGAGCGCAATCTGGGCATCTGCGTCATCAAGCTTCACAACTGGGTCGCCTTCTTTCACGACCTGCGTGTCGTCCGCATTCACGTCAATCACAGTGCCCGTCACTTGCGGCGTCAATTGCACGAGATTGCCGCTCACATAGGCGTCGTCGGTGGTCTCGTGATAGCGCGCGTAGGTCATGTAATACGCGCCGTATGCAGCCGCCGATACGACGACGGCCGCGCCGAGCAGCGACAGCAGCAGCTTGCGTTTGCGCGTGTTGGGCGCTGCGTTGTCCGCAGCAGGCGTTGCTTCGGGTTTAATGTTCGGCGCTTGCGTCTTCTCGCGCTCGACGGTTTCGATTTCGCTCATTTTGTGTTCTCCAGGATTTCAATTCGGTATGCGCTCAACGTGCGGTGTTGGTAGACGCTTCAGGGGCGGACGCGACATTCGCGGGCTGACTCGCGTTTGATGTGTCAACGAAGCCGCCGCCCAAGGCGGACGCGAGGGCGATCTGCTGATCGCGGCGATCCATGCGCAGATTTGCGACTGCCTGATCGGCGGCGAGCGCGTTCACGTCGGCGTTCAGGACAGTCAACTGGTTCGTAAGTCCCGCCTTGTATTGCACGAGCGCGAGCGTGTCGGCCTGACGCGCGGCGTCCCGTGCAGTCGTTGCATCGACGAGTTGTCCATCCGTCGAGCGCACGCTGGCGAGTTGCGTGGCGACTTCGCTCAATGCCGTGACGAGCGTCTGGTTGTAGGTCGCGACTGCATAGTCAAAATCGGCGTAACGGCCCTTCAGCTGCGCGCGCAGTTCGCCCGCATCGAAAATAGGCAGATGGATCGCAGGACCCGCCGATGCCGTGCGGCTCGCCGCCGTCAGGAAGCGCCCGAAGCCGAACGCATCAAGTCCAATCGCGGCGCTCAGGTTGATGTCAGGATAGAACTCGGCCTTCGCCTCTTTCATGCCGTGCGTCATCGCGTCGACGCGCCAGCGCGCGGCCACGATATCGGGACGGCGGCTCACCAGATCGGCGGGCAGGTTGTCGGGCAGCTTCACTTCGTCGCCGATGCCGAGTGTCGGGCGCGCGATCTGCAGCCCGCGATCCGGGCCCGCACCGAGCAGCGCGGCGATCTGATAGCGCGTAGTGAGAATCTGACCGTCGAGCGAATTGAGCGTCGCACGGCTCGTCGCAAGATTCGCCTGCGCCGTCTTGCGCTCGACTTCCGTGTCGAGTCCCGTCGCGATGCGCCCGGCCGTGATTCTGTCAATCTGTTCTCGCTGCGCGATCTCCTGCTGCGCGATGTCGCGCAACGCATAAAGACGTGCAAGCTGGTTATACGTGCGCGCAATCGAGGTCGTCAGCGTGAGCTTGACGACCTCCGCATCGGCCTGGCTCGCCTGAAGCTGCGAGAGCGCCGTCTTTAGCGCGTCACGATTCTTGCCCCACAGATCTAGATCGTACGAAGCGCTCAGGAGGCCCTGGTTCTCGGTTTGCCACGAACCGCCGTAAGGCGGCGGCACCAGTGCCGTGCTCGAATACTGCTGACGCGTGAGCGAATAGCTCGCGTCGACGCGCGGCATCGTGTCAGCCTTCGCTGTCTCGCTATACGCGGACGCGGATGCGATACGGGCACGCGCCTGTTCGACCGTCGGGCTACCCTTCAACGCTTCGTCGATCAGCGTTTTCAGTTGCGCATCTCCGAACTGATCGGCCCAGTTTGCGGCGGGCCAATGACCCTCTTCAGCAGGGATGCTTTGTTGAGTCGCGTAGTGCTGAGGGTCGGCCATCTTCGCGTCGCTATGGATGCCCCCATAGTTCACGCATGCCGACAGCACGGAAGCGAACATCACCGACACGCCGATCTTGAGCGCGCCGGACATGTGCCGCCTTAAATTTGGTTGATTGTTCATTGTCTGACCTATCAGATAATTATGAAAAAAAGCTTTCAGGCGTCGAGGAGTTTGCACAGCAGACGCCGTAGTTCAACGAATTCTTCCTGCGTGAAGTGTTTGAACCGTGCATTTAGAACATCAGGCGCGATTTCCGTGATCCGCAACGCGACCTCACGGCCCGCCGCCGTCAGTTCGAGATTCACGACGCGGCGGTCATCCCGACTACGCGTGCGCGTCAGCATGCCGAGCGCTTCGAGCTTGTCGAGCGTACGTGTCATCAGGCCCGTATCAACACCGAGATGCCGCGATAGCATGGCCGGCGTCGTATCGGTACCGCGCAGCAGCGACATGAAAATGCCGATGTGGTGTGCACGCACGTTTAGCCCCTTTACAGCGGCATCCATCTGCACGACGAGCAGGTTGCGCACCTTGCCGATCGTAAAACTGACATCGTCGGTCGAGTGAAAATCGTCCTTCGAATAATGCAACATCTCTTACTCCTCGCTATTTGCACGAACAATAATTGACATTGCAGATATTATCAACGCAGCCAACGGCAACTCTTAGTTCCCGTAGGCGCAAAAGTGCATTACCGTCAGACGAATAATTCGCCATCTCGCGCTGGCAAAAGTCAGGGCTGCAGGAGATTAAAAGTGAGGGCGCTCAGATATGAATCAGAGCGGGAGAGGGCGCATTTAGGAGTGTTCGAGCTCCGGAGGTTTTACACGTGCGTTGAGAATGTATAGAGGCAAAGTCGGGGTTCTGGTTTGGTTTTCTTCATCAAAACGAACAACGACGCGGCGCGTCCCCTTTTCCGGAGCGATTGGGGCAACCGATATCGCCGGTAGAGTTTGTATGCAGAGGGACTGGAGTGTTAGCCTAAATTCCTACAGCATGCGGGGCGGAATGTATTCGCTGTTTGTCCTACAAACGGTTTAAATGCCTTCAGCCAATACGGTCATCGGCAAAATAGATTCCGCCATCAGACGGATTTGATGAGGAAAGTACTCCAGCCGCTTCACCGCACTCCGATCACCATTGTCGCAATCAAGACGATCGTGCATCGCATGGCGGCTCCTCGTCTCGAAGTTAGCGAGACGATACGCTTTCATGTGGCGGCTTCCCAGCCTTTTAACGGCTTCCTCCAACAGCTGCTGCCGCATCGCTGGAAACCGACGGCGGTCGTCGGCTATCTCCACCTGTCGCGACGGGTTTGCCGAGCGCTTACGGCACGTCCGGTCTAACCTGCACACAGTCGACCTACCCTGGCCTCGTGATAGTTGACGGTCAACGCTGCATCGCGGATTTTTGGGCAAAATCGGATGACCGTGAATGTCTGGTACTACTGTCGGAACTCCGGCCGACGGACAAATCCCCGAGAGGTTGTGTTGACTTCGACCCGGGAGCTGTCTCCGTGCGGCATACCGACGCGGTAGAAAGAGCGGCGGCGCCAGACCTTGCAAGAACTCGTAACGGACGTTCGTAGCAGCTAATATAACGACTCTGTCGGGGCGAGAATGGTCTTTCACTGAAACGCGTTATCGGTCGAATATGCTCCGCAAGACTACGACCGCCATGTGGTACGTTCAAGGCTCGTTCGTACCTTACTGCAAGTTGAAGCCGCGGGTCGGTGACCCGTCAGACGTCGTCAGCCTGCTGTTCTTCCCGAGCGTATTGGGAAGGTGATCTTCCGACATGCCGAGTGAAAGCGACGCTGAATGTGCTAGCAGAGCTATATCCAACGCGCTGCGCAACTTCTCCGATACGTCCTTCACTACGTCGCAGCATGTCCTTCGCAAGCGCCATGCGCCAGGTGATCAAATATTCCATGGGTGGCAAGCCGACCGGGCGGCTGAAGCGTTCAAAAAAGATGGAACGCGATAACGCTGCTTCCTTAGCGAGTTCAGTCACCGTCCATGCGTATGTGGGTTTTTCGTGCATCCTGCGAATCGCGGTAGCTAGGCGGCAATCGGACAGCCCGTGAACCAGACCCGGTAAAGCGGTTGATTCCGCCGTGGAGCGTAATGCTTCGATAAGCAAAACTTCTAGCAGTCTTGACAGCACGACTTCGCGCGCCGGCCGCTGCTCGCGCGATTCTTCCCGAACGAGTTGAACGAGGGTTGTCAATCGGGCTACGCCGCGCACGTGCACAAGGTCTGGTAGCAACGAGACCAGCAAAGAAGCATCGGGTGAGCCGAAGCTGCAGTGGCCGACCATCATCCGGTAATCGACAGGCCCATTCGGCTCGCCGATTTTAAATTCATTGTTTCCGAGCGCGACGGGTATCGACACTTCGACGCCAGGTGGCGGCGGCAGAAGGCTCGACATCGACACGCTAGAAGCTGCGGGAATGAGCACAAAGTCACCAGAGGCGAGTTCGACCGGTGTGCGTCCGTCGATTGCTATACGGCAACCGCCTTCCAGGATGACGCAGTAAAACGGCTGACCCGTGTCTGGGCGGCTGACGCGCCAATGGCCGGCACCCGCGACCAGCTTGGAAAACCGCGCCCCCGGTCGCAGCAGCGTCACGACCTCCGCCAGTGGATCCGTCATTGCCGGACTCCTGCAAATGAAATTCGGATTATCAATTGTAGAGCGTACGGTATTCGAGGTCTATCGTACGGCATGCATAAACCACCTCACACAAGGTTTCCATGAAAACTGTATTGATCACGGGCTGTTCTTCTGGGTTCGGCCTCGAAATCGCCCGTTACTTTCTGGCTAGCGACTGGCGGGTCGTCGCCACGATGCGAACACCGAGTACCGATGTTCTGCCGCGCTCGGAACACTTGCGGGTAGTGGCGCTCGACGTCACAGATGCCGAGAGCATCCGAAATGCTGTGGACGCGGCTGGCCCGATCGACGTTCTAGTGAACAATGCGGGCTTCGGCGCAGCATCTCCGGCTGAGGTCACCCCGCTTGCAACCGTGCGCGAACTCTTCGAGACCAACACATTCGGCACGATAGCGATGATGCAGGCGGTGATACCGCAGTTTCGTGAGCGTAAGGCTGGCGTCGTCATTAACGTCACGTCGAGCGTGACGTTGAAAGCAGTACCTCTCTTAGCGGCTTACCGCGCCAGCAAGGCCGCGGTAGGCGCATTTACCGAATCGATGGCAATGGAACTCGAGCAGTTTGGTGTGCGCGCTTGCCTGGTGCTTCCGGGACGCGCGCCCGAGACTCGTTTCGGAGAAAACGCGCGCGGCCGCATGCATGGCTTCGACCATGAGGCATACGCGGATTTTGCACAGAAAGTTTTCGCCGGGATGCGCGATCCATCTTCGCCAATCACTCAAGCGCGAGACGTCGCCGAAGCCGTGTGGCGCGCGGCGACAGACGCGTCATCGCCAATCCACATTCCGGCCGGCGCGGATGCCGAAGCATGGGCATCGGGTCACTGACGACGAACTCGACCCCGGACTTCAGGTTTAGAATCCGGTCTGCAACCCGATGCGTGCCAGTGACTGTGAACGGTTGCTGGCCGCCGCGCCGGGTTGAAGCAGTCCATTGATCCAAGCTTGCGTCGTTTGGTAGTCACCGCTTGCGCGCTGATAGACAGCCTCGACGTACGCCATCGTCTGCTTCGAGAAGTGGTACTGCACGGCTGTGGCGGTCTGGTGCGCCCGATTGTTGTTGAGGACCTCGTTTCCCTTCATGTACTGGTAGTCGAGCCCTGCCGACCAGGGGCCGGAGACCGTCCAATAAGCGCCGGCCTTGTAGACATCGATCTTTGCGCCGCTGGCCGTATTCTTCGTATTCGTGTAGAGCAGCATGGAGAGCACGCTACCGAACCGGTAGTGCACGCCGGCTCCGAAATTTCGGACGGCGTCGTGGCCGTCACCTAGTTCGCGATACTTGGCTTCGACGTACGCGACGCCGGCACCCAGCGGGCCGCTATCGTAGTTCATCCCTGCGCTGAAGGTCGAATTGGCGAAAAACGAACCCGCAACGCCTCCGAAGCCATACAGCACGCCAAAACTGAATCCCCTGCGGGAAGAACTCCGATATTTGACCGCGTTCGCCACACGCGTTGCGCCGGCGAGGCGGTCGAAATCGAATGAGCCGGTCGGGTTTTGTGGAATACCTAGCACGCTGAATGGTCCCTGGCGAAAATCATAGAGGCCGCCGAAAAGGAACGCGCTGTCGAAGAGACCGAGCGTTAGCGAATCGAACATGAAGTCGTACTGGTTGCCGAACGTGACGGTGCCAAGCCGCTCATCAGACAGACCTGCATAGGCCGTGCGATTGAAGATCTGGTTCGCGCCCGGAATGGGTGTGCCATTGCCGAGGTCGAACTGCGAGGTAAGGTTGAAGATTACCTTCGTTCCGCCGCCGAGCGCCTCGCTACCGCTGAACGTCAACGTGTTTGGCGCATAGATTCCGCTGTCGAACAGCGTCACCGCGCCACCATGCTGACTGTTCACGTACGTCACTCCGCCGTCCATGCACGCGGCTTCATGTGCCGCGACGGATGTGCCGCCGACCGCGTTGACGACGACATAGACTTCGTAGCCTTTCGTCAGCGCATCTAGTGCGGGAACGTCAGGCATGCTTTCGTCGAGAGCGCCGTCATGATCAACTTCTTGCGGCCGGTTGTTTCGACAGCCTTGTCGACTTCGACGTCTTCCTTTGAGTTGATGCTCGTGAGATCGCAAGGCGTTTAGTCGCCGCGCGTCACGCGCAGTTGCAGGGATAGGCGGTTTGGCCAGGCCCGTCTCCAAGTTGACCGTCAACTTCACGGCTTTTCAGCGATTTGCCGAATAGGGCCTTTTACCAGCGCATGATCGATGAGGCGCACACAACCGCCTATTGTCTCGAGGGTCGGCACTTGCAGGCCGGCGCGGTGCGCGAGTTCGAGCAGAACACCGACAATAGGCTCAACTTCGAGCCGTCGGCCGCTTTCGGTGTCCTGCAGCATCGATGTCTTGTGCATGCGGCTACTGCTCGCACGCTTCAACGCTGCCTCGGCATCGATCAAGCCACGCACACCGTAATGGATTGCAACTTCCGTTGCTTCTGAGAGGATTGCTCGCGCGAGCCTTTCGCCCGCTTCGATGTCAAGGACTTCGCCGAAGCCGAGATGAGAAATGGCACCTAGTGGGTTAAACGCGACATTCACCAGCAATTTACGCCATTTCTCGATCCTGATATCGGCCACTTCGATCGCGGGTAGACCCGCGGACTGCAGCAACGACACGACCGGTTTCGCGACGCCGGAGTTTGCGACTACATCTCCAAACGCAAAGCTATCCGCGGGCAGCACAGTCTCGACAAGCGTGCCGTCGGCAAGCACCGTCAACCCTTTGGTCACGACACCCCCCGCGATCTGCGCGATGGGCAGTGCACTTTCTGCGATGCCGCCCGGATCAACCGATGCGAGACGTGCTTCAGCTCCGGCAACACGCAGGAATTGCCAATAGGGAAGGCCGTTTTGCGGCAACACGATAATGCCGTCGCGCGCGTGCGCGGAGAACTGCTGAGCCGCACGTGGCAAGTCGTGCGCCTTCACGGCGAAAATGATCACGTCCCAGCCTACCGGACCCGGCGGCGAGAGCGCGCAATTCACCTTGACGCGACGAATGCGCATGTCTTCACGCGTTGCAATGTCGATGCCCGATTCGGCCGTGCGCCGAAATGCCGGGCCTAGTCCGTGCAGCGTCACGTCCGCCCCCGCTTCACTCAACTTGCAAGCGAGATAACAACCGATGGCACCGGCGCCGATGATGAGTGTACGCAAGTCGATCTCCTCAACCTATATAACCGCGCTCGCGCATCGCCTGGTCGATCCACGTCAAGTCATAGTCGTGCGCGGCGATCTGTTCGACAATCCTCATTTCGCGCTCCTTGATGCGCTGCGCGGCCGAGAGCATCGAGTCGACGTCCGCCTGCGGCACTATGACGACGCCATTGGCGTCGCCGACGACAAGGTCTCCGGGTGCGACCGGCATGCTGCCCAGCGCGACCGGCACATTGAATTCGCCAGGACCGTCGCGGTAAGGCCCGCGATAGGTGTATCCGCAAGCGAACACCGGAAACTCGGATGTCGAAACAATATCGATGTCACGGATCGCGCCGTGCACCACGATGCCCGCAATGCCGCGAGAGGCCGCCAGGGTCGTCATAATCTCGCCGACGATCGCCTGTTCGAGCACGCCGCCCGCGTCGATCACGATCACGTCGTTCGGCCTCGCGACGGTTATGGCCTTATATGCGAACAAATTGTCGCCCGGTGGGACGCGCACGGTTAGCGCTCGCCCGACCATCGGACGGGTTACGCGGTGCATCGGTTTGAGGGCGACGCAGGCGGGCATGATCTTGCCCATCGCATCGGACAAATTGGGTGTGGGAAGCGCGGCGGCTTGCTTCAGCGCGTCGTCTGATACGACGGAATGTGCCGAATGGATCCGACAACCGGGATGGGATGGCGAGGTCATAGCAGAATTGGATGTAACGTCAGTCCTGGACATATTGATAGGAAAATTTGCTCGCGTCGACTTCAGGCGTCAGGCCGGCGGCTTCGCTTGCGGGAAAATTAAGCTCCACCTTGACGCCATTGGGATCGAAGAGAAACAACTGATATAGCCCTTGATCATCCACGCGTCGTTGGCGAAACTCGATGTGCTTCTCAGTGAGCCGGCCGATCGTGTCCTGAAGACCATCGCAGCGGAATCCTACGTGATCAATCACGCCGGTACCGTGTGTGGCCTGTGACGTTTGAGCGAGGTACACCTTGCGGTTTTCCGTCGTTTTATTTCCGCCGTGCGTAATGTGCAGCACGTCACGCTCGCCTATATACATCCACTGGACAGGAAAGCCGAAGTTCGGAGTAGGCCCTGGAACGAGACCTAGGATCTCCTGGTACCACCGCACTGTTCCCGGAAAATCAACGGTCTGGACAAGATAGTGTTCAAGATGCTGCAATGGCATTTTGTTCGCCTCCGGCAACACAGATTAACGAGGTCGACATGGGCACCCACGCGACTGTCTTATGATCCGCCCCGTCTGGCGCCTTCACATCGCGCTTCTTCTTGTTTTGGTAACTCTTCCGACGATGAGGGCGCGCCTTCCTGCTCTCGGAGCCCGGCGAGCGTTTCGAGCACCATTGCAACGGCTGCGGTGTCCAGCTCGCCGTGCCCAAGTCCTTGTGCCGCGAGATAAAGCTGCGCGCAAATGTTGAACAGCGGCGTAGGGGAACCCGTTCTCACGGCGAACGTACCGATGATGTCGAGATCCTTTTGATAGGTCGAAATGCGCATCCCAGGCGCATAGCGCTGCTCGATCACCATAGGGCCGCGTATCTGGAACATTTTCGACGTCGCAGCGCTGTCCTTCAGCGCGTCGAAAACCAGATGCAGGTCGATCCCAGCTTTCCTCGCAAGTGTGAGTGCTTCCGCTGTTGCCGCGTTATGAATCGTCACGAGATGATTGGCGATGAACTTGAGCTTGCTGCCGCTTCCAAAGTCACCCGCGAGGATTACCTGTCGCGCGATTGCATCCAGAACTGGTCTAACAAGATCCAGCGCTGCCACGTCACCACTGGCGAACACGGTAAGGTCTCCGCTCGCGGCCTGACTGCCGGTGCCGCTTACAGGGCAATCAAGCATCGTTATACCTTTGTCGGCGAGGTTAGTCCGCGCGAACTCCTTGTCCTCGAGGCCTAGTGTGCTGACGTCGATGAGGATGCATCCGTTCAAGGCTTCGCCCGTGAGTTCATCGGAGACAGCATGCAGGGCCGAGGCGCTGGGTAGCGAGGTCAACACTATAGGAACGCCCTGGATCGCCGATCGTAGCGAAGTTGCTGCACGACCGCCGCGAGAGACGAAGCGAGCACGCGCGGCATCGCTCAAGTCGAACCCCTGCACGTCGAAGCCCTTTTCAAGCAGGTTCTTCGCCATCTCGCCGCCCATGACGCCAAGACCGACGACTGCAATCATGTTTTCCATCGCTTCATCCCATTGATGTTGACAAATGCCACGCATCGCTCAGCGCACGGTGGCATCACCACCTTCGATAATGACGTTTTCCACTTCGCCCGCGCCGTTCCGGCGGTATTCCGCGGCATGTTGGTATTCTTTAGAGTTAAAGCAACGCAGCGCATCTTCCATGGTCGGGAATTCAATCACGACGAAGCGGTGAAAAGTCTCGGGTCCCTCCATGATCTGGAATTTCCCACCGCGCGCGAGCACGTTGCCGTGATGCTTTGCGATGATCTCTGGAACGAGATCTGTGTACTTCTTGTATTCGACAGGATCGATGATTCGCGAACGGGCAACCCAGTATGCAGACATGAATAGGATCCTTCATTTGTATCCAGTGGTACTTTTGCAACCCACGATGCGTGCGCCAGTCCCTTCTCGCGAGAGTTGCGGGCGGTAAGCGAGCAGAAGCAGGAAAGCGAACAGCGGCGGCACCGTCAGCATGAGCGTCGCGCCCGGCGACCAACCGAAATGTTCGACAAGATGTCCAAACGAGTAGCCGGCCGCCATTCCGGGGATGTAGAAAAAGGGCAGGCCGATCGAAACGGCATGGCTCACGTCCTTCGCGGGCACGTTGCGCTGCAAAACCGAAATGAAGCGTGGATACAGATAACCCGATACCAGCATACCGAACGCAAAGGAGAGCCCGCCCTGGAGGAACGGAGAAGTAGGACCATGGAAGAGAAGATGTCCGGTTGCTGCAAGCAACAGTGTCGCGACCAGCATACCAGGCGTGCGCAGCCTGTCCCCGAGCCAGCCTCCGACAATCCCGAACAGGGATCCGATGCCGTACATGCCGAGTGTTGCACCCGCGGCGGGGATCGTGTAGTGCAACTGGGTGTGTAGAAACACCGCATAAAGCGCCGTGAACGAAAAGAACGATATGCCCAACAACGCGAACGCCAGTGCGACGATGACAAGATTGCGGTTGAGGATGCGTACGGGTTCGCCGACTTCAACGTTCGGCACGTCAGTCACGCCTTCGAGATCACGTGCCTCGCTGAAGTGCTTCGGCACGAAGAGCAGCACCAGCAGGGCCGCAACCGCACCTGCAACACCGTAGGCATAGAACGGCGTGTGCCACGAACCGGTCATTGCAAAAAGCAACGTCCCCAGCACTGGTCCCAGATAAGCCCCGACACCAAACGACGCGTTGATTACGCCCATGGCTGCGCCCCGCCGGGCACCAAAATAGGCACCGACACACGAGAAAATTGCGCAGATATGCAGCGCCTCGCCAGCGCCGGTGAGAGCGCGGTAAACCGCGAGGCCGACGAAGTCGTTCGAGAAAGGCGTGAGAAAAGTGAACAGGGAGTACGCGAGCAATCCTCCGACCAAGGTGGACCGGCGGCCGAAGCGCTTCATGCACCATCCGCTGAATGCGCCGAACAAGGCAATGTTGAAGGCGAACGCTGTGCTGAGAAAGCCTCCTTCGGCAAGAGTCAGATGATAGTCGGCGTTGATCTGGCCTAACAGTGCCGGCAGCATTTGCCGATCCATACCGTTAAACAGATAAGAGACGCTGAGAATCAAAAGGATGAAAGCGAGGGCCGGACGGCTCAACGTATCGTCGGGTGTAACGGCGCTGTGCTTCGATTGGGTGATCGTGTCCGACATGTCGTCTCCGTTATTGGTCGCCATGCTGTGCCTGTCCCGATGGCTGATCGATGTCTGATTGTAGGCAGGCCAGAAGCGGTGGATGCTCCAAACTTCGGGACTTTTTGTCTGTTTCTGCACTTCGGGGCAGTTGTTTAGCTCGCAGCGCCATCTGAGTAATGGTGCGTCGGGACCGACGTCACCCTCCAATACATTGTCGGCAGGCGAGCCTCGTGGCGCTAGATGCGTGCGCGAATTCGCAATGGACGAAGCGTCGGCGGCACCGCTATCGGTTGTCCGGAGAATCGTCAGATGCGCGACTGGCCCACGATGCGAACGGGCAAGAGCGGACAGCTACGCGGCAGAAGATCTGCATCATTCGGGTCCACATAGTCACGGGTAGGACAAAACGCACGGACGCGGTGAAGGCGAAAAATGCTCGCTCAATGTGCAAGAACGGCACAAAGAAGCGAAAGAAGCGGTCACCGAAAGCAGATGGCGTCTCTAGACTTCCTGCTCAGGATAACAAGGCGGCAGCGGATTCCGTGTCGGCCTGCCGTACAGGAGACGAGCATGAAAAGTCTGGCGCCGGTCGTCATCATGGCGGCGAGCACTTTGCCGTATGCGGCTCATGCACAGAGCAGCGTAACATTGTATGGGGTTATCGACGAGGGCATCAACTACAACAGCAATTCAGGGGGCCATCCGTCCTACGCAATGCAGTCGGGCGTTGCTCAAGGAAATCGCTTTGGATTGCGCGGCACGGAAGGCCTTGGCGCCGGATGGCGATCTATTTTCGTGCTTGAGAACGGATTCGACGTGAGCAACGGCAAACTCGCGCAGGGCGGACTGTTATTTGGCCGGCAAGCTTATGCCGGCGTGTCGAATCCGTTTCTCACGGTGACGGTCGGCCGGCAATACGACATCCAGGCCGACTTCATCGGGCCCTTCGCTGCGTCGCGCCAATGGGCTGGCAACATCGGTGCTCACCCCGGAGATATAGATAACTTCATCAACACGGTCCGCACCAATAATTCCATCAAGGTAGTCAGCGCGTCGGTGGGCGGACTGATAGTCGGAGGCATGTATAGCCTTGGCGGCGTGGCCGGGGATCCGACGCGCAACCAGTCGTGGTCTGTCGGCGCAACGTATGCGAACGGCCCGTTCTCCGCCGGCGCGGGCTACCTCAACGTGCGCGATCCAAATGTCAGTTATTTTGGCAATGCGACTTCGGGGAATGCGTCCGCAACAATCGCAAACTCACCGTATCCGGTATATAGCGGATACCTCTCTGCGCACTCGTTTCAAGTGGCTAGCGCCGGGCTTACGTATAAGTTAGGCCGCGCAACGGCCAGTATGGTCTACTCGAATGCCACGTTCATTGGGCTCGGTGACTTGTCAGCCGGTCCGAACCCGCACGGCTACACGGGCAGCGTGCATTTCAATACGGCAGAGGCGAGCCTTAGTTTTTTGATTGATCCTCAGGTGCTCCTCGGCGCAGCATTCGCCTATACGGCGGGTAGCGGCGTGTCGGGCACGGACGGACACAGCGGTGCACGCTACAAAAGCGGTTCGATCGGCGCGCAGTATTTCCTTTCCAAGCGTACTAGCGTCTATGTGCTGGGCGTCTATCAGGCGGCTTCGGGTGTGGATTCGCTCAACCAGTCCGCGCGTGCGTCTATTAACAACCAGCCATCTGCGTCGACGAGTGATAGACAAGCTGTCATACGTATCGCGATGTCGCATAAGTTCTGATCGGACGAAACCTAAGGAGGAGATGACAATGATCATGCGATACAAGCCTGGCAGGCGCAATGTACTAAAAATTGCCGCGCTTGCGGGCGTCGCGGCAGCGTGTCCCGCGCTATGCGCGAGCCGCGCGGATTTCACCTGCCGGCTTGGAATGAATCAGCCGGTTGGTAGCCCGTCACATCTGCGAATGATGCAAATGGCTGAAGCCATACGCAAGGAGTCGGATGGGAAATTGCAGATCGACGTATATCCGAACAGTACGCTCGGATCCGACAATGCGATGCTCGGGGCAGTACGAGAGGGCGAGCTCGATTTTTATCTGGCCGGAAATAATCTGGGCCCTGTGGCTGCGGTCTCCGAGTTACCCTCTCTTCCCTATATCTTCACGGACAACGCAAACGTATTCGCTGCGCTCGACGGAGAACTGGGCGATTACATCCGGCGCGAAGTGAGTGCGAATGGACTGCATGCTTTTCCGTACTACATGCAGAACGGGTTCCATCAACTGACTAATGTGCTTAGACCTATAGAAACTGCACGGGATCTGCGCGGCATGACCATCCGCACGCCTGTCGAACATATGCCTGCAGATTTCTTCGAACTTTTCGGCGCTTCTCCCAAGGGCATTACCTTTAACAATATGTATGTGTCGTTGCGAGACGGTATCGTTGAAGGGCAGACCGACCCGATGGGCGTCGTCATAAGCCTCAAGCTGTACGAGGTGCAGAAATATCTAAGTTTGACAAACCACTGGTGGTCGGGGTTTTTGCTTGTCGCGAATCACGATTCATGGAATCGTCTGCCAGGCGAAATGCGGGACATCGTCACGCGCAATCAGAAGCAGTACGCGCTGTTGCAGCGAAGCGATGTCGATGAGATCAATCGGTCAGCGACGAGCTTTCTTCGAGACAAGGGCATGCTCGTCAATCACGCGGACAGCGATAGCTTCAGGCCCATGCTTGGTGGGTTCTACAAGAAATGGCGAGCCGTATACGGCGAATCGGCATGGTCGATTTTGCAACACTATTCCCCGACGCTTGCTTAACGGATCGAGCAGAGGACGGGGAGAACACAACATTTCTCGTCGGATGGCATGCGTCAAAGCGCCAAACAGGTTGCGCAGGCAGTCGGGTTACTCCCGGTCTGCCTTCGCTTGTAACGACAGCGTCGCATCAATAGCGGTCCGATCAATGCTTTATCGGAGTTCTCGATGCAAGTTGCGGACGATCAACAGGAGAGTAGCGTGGCGGATGCAAATTTCCAGACTGGTACCCGAGGCCTTATCGCGATCGACAAGGTTGGAAACCGGGTGTTGTTTCTTGATCCGCTCACGTATGAAACGACGCTAACCCTGGATGGCTTCGCTCCAAGAGTTCACGAGGTGTCGGTTTCTCCTGATCGGAAAATGGCGTATGTGCCGA
Source organism: Paraburkholderia sp. XV (assembly GCF_020177535.1). Classification (NCBI taxonomy): domain Bacteria; kingdom Pseudomonadati; phylum Pseudomonadota; class Betaproteobacteria; order Burkholderiales; family Burkholderiaceae; genus Paraburkholderia; species Paraburkholderia sp. XV. The sequence continues at coordinate 202,153 of NZ_JAGUUD010000001.1, forward strand.
TTTACGGCGACGGAATTCACGGCAAGAATCCTCGGCCGGGGCATCTGGTTGCGGTCTTCGATCTCGAACAAAGGCGGCATGCCGGTGACTTCAGTACTTATCCCTACCTTGCTCCGCACGGACTTCGTTGGGGACCTCGTGGCCAATTGTACTGCGTTTGCGAAAACAGCGGTGTCATCCTTGAGATGGATGCCAAACGCGGAACGATAGTTAACGTTATTGAAATCGGATCGGATAAGGCGCACCGTATTGAGATTACGCCTGACGGTTTCAAATTGTATTCGGAGAACGAAGAGGATACGTTTGCCAGCGTAATCGATCTGCGCGAAGGAAAACGTGTCAAGAGGATTCCGGCGCCAAATGGTCTTGCTGGAATCGGTATGTCGCCGGACGGGAGAACGATCGTCCTGGTCGACGCGAAGCTTCCTGAGATTCTAGTCGTCCGGACAGACATTGATGAGGTTGCTTGCACCATTACGCTCGAGGGGCACGATCGATCTGCGCAGATCGCGCGCTTCAGTTCCGACGGTCGCTATCTTGTCGTCACTAGCTTCGATGCTCCGCTTGCTACGATCTTTGACTCAACGCTTCGAACCCAGCGTCTGTTACACCTGGGAGAAGGGCCGATGAATATGGCATTCCACGCGGACGGCCGCACCGTGGTCATAGCCAATCAAAACGGGGGAAGCCTGTCGGTATGCGACCTCGAGACGGCTGAAGTTATGCGGACTGTGCCAGCAGGCATCGGCATTGAAGCATTGTCGTTTTTCTAGCTATCCGACACGGTCCGATTTCTCTTCAGTGAGGGTTCTAGCCTTCAAATGGGGCCGACGTAGGTCCGCGGCCGGACATTCCGCCATCCGGATGCATGAACGTTTTCGACTTAGGGATCGACTAATCCCGGCGCACGCCCTAAGTTGCTACCGTTCTAGCAAGGTATCCGAGGTAGTGTCCGAATCGCCGCGATGCTTGCGAGAATGTTCGCTTCGTTGGAAAACGCGTCGGCCTCTTCGGATCAATGGATTTACTTCATTCAATTCACAGGACTTATTGGAGACTCACATCATGACGGACTTATCGAGCGGAACCCGCCAGCTGCTTTCTATCGCGAAGGGGCGTGAGGATACCGATCCTGATGAAACTGCCGAATGGCTGGAGGCACTCGATGGGGTCGTCGGGCATGTTGGCCGCGAGCGCGCGCAATATCTCTTCGACCGCCTCGCGGAGCACGCGTTGTCGGTGGGTGTCGAATCGTCGCGTGCGCGCGCGACGCCCTACGCGAACACGATTCCCGTGGCGCAGCAGTTGCCTTATCCGGGCAATCCAGACATCGAGAAGAGACTCGCTGCGGTGCTGCGCTGGAATGCGCTTGCGATGGTCGTGCGAGCCAATCGCGCTTACGGCGAACTCGGCGGCCATATCGCAAGTTACGCGTCTGCGGCGGATCTGTTCGAAGTCGGCTTCAATCATTTCTTTCGCGCGGCGAACGCGGAGCACGGTGGCGATATCGTTTACTTTCAGCCGCATTCTTCGCCGGGCGTGTATGCGCGCGCGTTCCTCGAAGGCTTCCTCGACGAAGAGCATTTGCGTCACTATAGGCGCGAGATCGCGGGGCCGGGATTGTGCTCGTATCCGCATCCTTGGCTGATGCCCGATTTTTGGCAATTTCCGACCGGCTCGATGGGCATTGGTCCGATCAATTCGATCTATCAGGCGCGTTTCATGCGCTATCTGCAGAACCGCGGCCTGCAACGCACAGAAGAACGCAAGGTGTGGGGCTTTTTTGGCGACGGTGAAATGGACGAGCCCGAATCGATCGGCGCGCTGTCACTGGCCGCGCGCGAGCAGCTCGACAATCTCGTGTTCGTCATCAACTGCAATCTGCAGCGGCTCGACGGCCCCGTGCGTAGCAACGGACGCATCGTCGATGAACTCGAAGCGCAATTCACGGGCGCAGGCTGGAACGTGATCAAGGTGCTGTGGGGCTCGGACTGGGACGAGCTGTTCGCGCGCGACGACACCAACGCGTTGCTGCGCGCATTCGCGCATACCGTCGACGGACAATTCCAGACCTTCTCCGCCAACGACGGCCGGTATAACCGGGAACGCTTCTTCGGGCAGAATCCGGAACTGGCCGCGCTCGTCGCGCATATGTCGGACGAAGACATCGACCGCCTGCGCCGCGGCGGTCACGATGTCCGCAAGCTGCATGCTGCCTACGCGAAGGCGCTCGCCCACAAGGGGCAGCCGACCGTGATTCTCGCCAAGACGATGAAAGGCTACGGCATGGGCGCGGCGGGCCAGGGACGAATGACGACACACCAGCAGAAGAAGCTTGATCTCGACGATCTCAAGGCGTTCCGCGATCGCTTCCGGCTGCCGCTGTCGGATGAGGACGTCGAACAGGTGAAGTTCTACAAGCCCGCGAGCGACGCGCCCGAAATGCGTTATCTGCACGAACGGCGCGCGGCGCTGGGCGGCTATCTGCCGCGACGCCGCGCGAAGGCGTCGAACGGCGTCACGCCGCCTGCGCTCGAGTCGTGGGGCCAGTTCGCGCTGATCGCAGCAGGCAAGGAAATGTCCACGACGATGGCCTTAGTGCGCATGCTCGGCAGCCTGCTGAAGGACGCGACGCTCGGACCGCGCGTTGTGCCAGTGGTCGCCGACGAAGCACGCACCTTTGGCATGGCGAATCTGTTCAGGCAGGTCGGCATCTATTCGCCGCTCGGCCAGTTATATGAGCCCGAAGACATGGGTTCGATGCTGTATTACCGCGAAGATACCCGCGGGCAGATTCTCGAGGAAGGCATCTCGGAGGCGGGCGCGGTGTCGTCCTGGATCGCGGCGGCAACGTCCTACAGCGTGCACGATTTTCCGATGCTGCCGTTCTACATCTATTACTCGATGTTCGGCTTCCAGCGCATCGGCGACCTGATCTTTGCGGCGGCGGATCAGCGTTCACGGGGCTTTCTCATCGGCGCGACGGCGGGGCGCACGACGCTCGGCGGCGAAGGCCTGCAGCATCAGGACGGCACGAGTCATCTGAGCGCATCGACGATTCCGAACTGCCGCGCCTACGATCCCGCGTTCGCGTACGAAGTCGCAGCGATCGTCGATGAAGGCATGCAGGAGATGATGCAGCGTCAGAACGACGTGTTCTACTACGTCACCCTGACCAACGAGAACTATGCGCAACCGTCCGCGCCCGACGGTTCACTCGACGCGAACACGCGCGAAGGCATCCTGCGCGGCATCTATCGCATCGGCGACGGGCCGGGCGACCGCGCGCAAGTGCAATTGCTCGGCTCTGGCGCGATCCTGAACGAAGCGATCGCCGCGCGCGCGATGCTGAAGGACGACTGGAACATCGACGCTGACGTGTGGAGCGTGACCAGCTATACGGAACTGCATCGCGATGGCGCGGCCTCTGAACGTCTCGCGCGCCTGAGCGATCTCGAAGCCCCGGCGCCATTCGTCACGCGTGCGCTGGAAGTATCGCGCGGTCCGGTGATCGCCGCGACGGACTATGTGCGCGCCGTGCCGGAACTGATCCGCGCGTATGTGCCGCATCGCTACGTCACGCTCGGCACAGATGGCTTCGGGCGGAGCGATACACGTCAATCGTTGCGCGAATTCTTCGAAGTGGATCGCATTTCGATCGTGCTTGCCGCGCTGAAATCGCTTGTGGACGAAGGTATCATCGACAGGTCGGTGCTGAAAGCTGCGCGGGCAAAATACGGCAGGGTGCAGGTCGCGCACGCTGCGCCCTGGCTGCGGTGAACCGATCCTAAGTCTCGTCGCGCGACGTTGGCCCCAATAAGAGTTGATTCGCGAGGGAACGCGTTGTTGTTAACCGCGCTCGCATGTCCGCGCGAGCGGATCGCTGCCAGTTCGCTGTCGCCGACCAACTTCTGCGGGTTGAACAGTCAGCGCCGTCACCCAGCGTTTTGGTGACGGCGCTATGGAACTCCGGGCAGCGCATGCATCGCAGGATGCTACGCAGCGTGTTTCAACATCTCGAGACGGCCTGCCTTAGGGTCAAAAAGCTTGTGGTTATCTGAGTAGTCGACGTGCATACCGATCAAAACAGGCCCTTCAATGTCGAATGCGCGGTGCAAAACCGGACCGAGTTCTTCTCCGTTGCGAACCATCATCCCGGTGGCGCCGAACGCCTCGGCATACTTTACGGGATCGACCGGACCCAGTTCCACACCGGATTTGCGCCTATATTTTGCTTCCTCTTGTACCGCGACCATGTCGTACGAACCGTCAATCAACACAAGGTGAACAATATTGGACTTCAGGCGCACGGCCGTTTCCAGTTCCATGGCCGAAAAGAGGAAACCGCCATCTCCAGAGATGGATAACACCTTCTCGGACGGACGCACGAGCGAAGCGGCAATAGCCCAAGGCAAAGCCACGCCGAGCGTCTGCTGTCCATTGCTGATGAGCATCTGGCGAGCACGGAAGCTGTAGAGATGGCGGGCGAACCAGAGATGGAAGGATCCCATATCGAGGCATAGCGTGACGTCCGTCGTCATCATCTTCTGCACTTCATGCACGATTCTCAGGGGATGTACGCGCTTGCCGGTCAGGCTGGCGGCGAGGGTGTTCATTTGTTCCCGCGCAATCGCGACTGACTTGAGCAGTTGCGCCATTTCCGGCGACGGGACGAGCGCTCCTACACGGGGCGCGAGCGCCCGAAGCGTAGCGTTGATGTTCCCAAGCAGCTCCACAGACGGGCAGTAGTGGTTATCGAGATCGGCTGGCTCGTGGTCGATGTGGATGATTTTTCGGCGCCCGACGGTGTTCCACAGTCCCGGCCAGTATTCGACGGGGTCGTAGCCGATCGTGATAACCAGATCTGATGCGTCAATCAGTCGATCACCGAGCTGGTTGGGTAACTGGCCAACCCGGCCGCCGAAATGATCCAGCAATTGCTCGCTTACCGCGCCAGCGGACTGGAACGTACCGACTACAGGAATACCGGTCTGACTCAGGAAATCGCGTACGGCAGGCGCATATGACGCCTTGCTTGCCATGAGTCCGAGCAGCACGACCGGACGTGCGGACGATGCAATAAGACGAGCAGCTTCCTCAATGCTGTCTGCGGCTGCAGGACCATCATTGGAAAAGCGCGGTCGCGGCAGGACTTCGAATGCGGACGGTGCGGTGACGACATCGGCCGGGAGGCTGACGAAGGCTGCGCCGGGGCGACCGGTTTCAGCGGCACGGAATGCGTTTGCCATCACTTCGCTAATCTGGCTGGGATGACTGACCGCTGCGCTGTATTTGGTGACGGGCTTGCAGAGTGCGACGGAATCCATGGTTTGATGGATTTGCTTGAGGCTCTCCCCCGTCTTGACTGCGCCGCCAAGACCAATTACGGGGTCACCTTCGGATGTCGCTGTCGCAAGCCCAGTGACCAGATTGGACACGCCCGGCCCGGACGTAACCAGAGCAACTCCGGCCTTCCCAGTCATGCGGCCGATACCCCCGGCGATGAATGCGGCGTTCTGTTCATGCCGGCATACGACCGTCTCGATAGAAGAGTCTTCAAGGGCGTCAAAGACGGAATCGATCTTTGCTCCCGGAATGCCGAATACGTGGGTAACTCCCATGGATTCGAGCGATTCAACGATGAGCTTTGCACCTGTTTTGTTTGAGTTCATGACAATAGTCCTTTAAAAATCGGGTAATTGATGTTTAACTTTCGGCACGGCGGATCGCGCTAGCGACGCGTTCTGATGAAAGGTCTGCACGGGCAAAGTCGGGTGTGCGCGGTAGATGAATCTCGACGTCCGAGATAAGCGCGTACTCTAGCTGCCCCTGAGTAACGACGTAGTCGATAACATGGCCGCCTTGAGTACGATCCTCGGTCATGAAGTGCAGATGCCAGCCACCAACATTGAGTCCGTGCATGAACTCTGGGGTTCGGAACCCGAGCATGACGCCTCGCACGTTCTCCAGCTTTCGCGTGGCTTGAGCGGCGACGGCTTCTAGCATCGGGCGGTATGGCCGGCTCTGACACGAGACGGTGCGAGTAAAGACACGTTCGAACGTTCCTTCGATGCGCACTGCCAGGAGTAAATTCGGGTTGCGCACGATTCCGTCGACGACCCCTTCGAACGACGGCTTATCGAGTCGCGTGTCTAATGTGTGCTGCGCATCGGGTACGAAACGCGTCACACAGGCGAACGGAGTCTGCCTGTTCGGCTTCACGGCAGAGGCGTCGCCGGCCGCGCTAAGACGGTAGGCTTTGCAGCGATCGATGATCATTTCTCCATCTAGCGCGTTGAAGGTACCTAACCCGAAATCTCCCTGCTCAAGCAGTTCTCCGACGGTCAGTCGCCCATCGTAAATACCGTCGATAAGGGCAGACATGGTGGATGTCTGAAAAAGACAGTTGCATGCGAGTCCATAGCGACCTTCCTGTTCTGCGGACAGTAGAGTGTCGTAGGTTTGGGTTTCGAAAGCGGTTTCCATGTTTGTGTTCCTGCTGCGGGATTAAGTTGAAGCAATAGTAGCCCCCGCCTAACCCCTCGTCTAATATATAGTCGTGGCGTTTTGTATATATGGAAGGTATATATGGATTTGCGGCATTTGCGTTATTTCTGCACTGTGGCGGCACGCGGGAGCATCCTCGGAGCCGCAGAAGAACTCGGCATCGCGCAGCCGCCACTGAGCATGCAGATCAAGCAGTTCGAGCGTGAACTCGGTGTGCCGCTATTCCGGCGGATGTCACGCGGAGTACAACTGACGGCTGAAGGTGAAGCGCTGCTGGAACCGGCTCGCGCGATTCTGGATCTCCAGCGTCAGTTTGTTGATCTCGCGCGCGGATTGAGGCGGGGTGACCGTGGGACGGTGCGTGTCGGTCTTGCCGGCGCAGTCGCGTTATTACCCGCGGTCCCGACGACTATCAAGATTTTTCGTGAGCGGCTACCCGGTGCGAAGGTCACGATGGAAGAGAGCAATACGCCCGCCCTCGCTGATGCATTGCGCGAGCGCATCCTAGACGCGGCGATCATCCGACCTCCCATGCCCGATCCACACGGTTTGCGAGTCTATCCTCTGGTGTCGGAGCCGACGAGAATCGCGCTCCCGGCAGGCCACCGGCTTTCGGGCCGCAAAAAGATCAAGTTATCGGAACTGGCGAACGAGACGCTGATTATTTTCCCTCGTGCATTGGGTCCCGGATTTCACGATGCCATCCTCTCCGCATGCAAAACATCTGGCTTTACGCCCATCATCGACCAGGAGGCACCACAGATCGCCGCGATGGTGCCGATGGTCGCCGCCGGCCTCGGATTTTCGATCGTGCCTAAGTCGCTTACGCAGATTCATACCGAAGGCGTGAGCTTTCACCAGATAGCGTCCTTCGCTCCGACTGCGGACCTAGCGCTTGCCATTCGCTCGCAAAGCCTGCCGCCGCTCGTGATGCGCTTTGTCGCGACCTTCCTAGAGGACTTCGTTCATCTCGCTTCCACGGATTAGCTAGACCTTGTTAGGAATTCTTTGTAGAACCTGGTACCCTGGAGGGATGACAAGAGAAAAACGCAAACCCTATCCGACAGACGTATCCGACGAAGAGTGGAGCTTCGCGGCGCCGTATCTGACGCTGATGGATGAAGCGGCAGCGCAGCGCAAGTACGAACTGCGAGAAGTGTTTAACGCGTTGCGCTGGATCGTGCGTGCTGGTGCGCCATGGAGAATGATGCCCAACAACTTTCCTCCGTGGGAACTGGTGTACCAGCAGACCCAGCGATGGCTGCAGGCAGGCTGCTTTGAGAACATGGTCTGCGATTTGCGCTCGATCATCCGTGTAGCGCAAGGACGGCGGGGCCAGCCCAGCGCCGTGATTCTGGATGGCCGGACAATGCAGTCCACCTGCGAAAGCGGTCCGCGCGCGGGCTATGACGGGTACAAGCGCAAGCGTGGCAGCAAGGTCCATATTGCAGTCGACACGCTGGGGCATTTGCTCGCGGTGCACGTAACGCCCGCCAACGAGCAGGAGCGCGCGCAGGTGGCAGAGCTCGCGCGACAGGTGCAGGAAATCACGGGAGAAACGGTCAAGGTAGCCTTCGCGGATCAAGGATACACAGGTGAAGACGCTGCACGGGCCGCCAGCAATGAAGGCATCGATCTGCAGGTCATCAAACTGCGGGAGGCAAAGAAAGGTTTTGTGCTGCTGCCCAGGCGATGGGTGGTCGAGCGCAGCTTTGGCTGGCTCAACCGCTTTGGCCGCCTCACGCGAGACTATGAGCGCTTACCTGAAACTCTTGCCGGACTTCATTTCGTAGTCTTCGCGATGCTTATGCTCGTGCATGCAGTGCCAGTACTTCAAAGTTCATAACACGGTCTAGACGACGGGAGTCCGATTATCCATTGACGCGTAGACGGTAGCCTTGTGTTGAATGGTCGTGAGTATCGCGCTTTGAGATGACGCTCTTCTCTGCGTATAAGAGCGTTAGACATCACTTTGTGCTCTGATATCGCTTCGGCCCACCGAAACGTATGTCGCGACACGGAATCATCAGCACGGTTTCCGCTCGATGTTCCGCAGTTGGGTGCTCACACGAACTAGCCCATTTGCTTGCAGAAGAAGCCTTGGTTTAAGCTGCGTAGCAGACAGGGGCGGCTCACCGTTGTCGCGAGCAATCGGAGCGGCGACGACTGACAGTGGACGCGTGGGGCGGTATCGCTGGGTGCCAGCAGGAGAGGGCCGTACCAACCGCGGCACTGTGCCACAACCGGTCGCCGCAAGGTCGGACGCCGTCGATTCAATTGTGGCTGGTCGGAGGGGAAAGCGTCTGAGGAGGGCTTTGGTGCAAGCGGAAGGGTCGGCTGTTCACAGTGCGGGCTTAAAGGCCTGTCGCCAACGCGGCAATAGGGTACTCATTCTCTATGAGCTATCGTGAGATCGAAAAATTGGCTGGCTCATCATGTATCTGTCTGGCGCTGCCGCAATTGATCCATGTAGCGGCGCGGCGGCGATCCTACAAGGCGCGTAAAAAGTGTCGTAAAACTGCTTGTGTTTTTGTACCCGAGCGCAAGTGCTGTCTGAATAATAGATTGTCCTCGCGCGAGATACTCGACCGCGCAAATGACGCGCAAATGTTCACGCCACCGGGTAAACGGCATGCCGGTCTCATTGACGAACAGACGCGCAAGCGTGCGGGCGCTTGTATGCACCCGCGTTGCGAGTTCGTCCAAAGGAACGTTGCTTGCCGGGTCCGCGCGTAGCAGTGAGGTAGCCTGCCGCAATCGTCGGTCACGGCCGTGAGGGAGAAAAAGCCCGGGACCTCGCTGCGGTTGTCTGATCTGCAGGACCATCAGTCTGACAACAAGCTCAATGTCCTCAGTCTGTGTGTTTGATCCGATCAGTCGCACCGCCTCGAAGGCAAGCGCACGTAGCAGATCGGTGACCACGACGCAGTCGCAACCGACGGGCAGAGACGCCGTGAATTCCTCGCCAAACCGCAGATTGAGCACTGACGATGATTCGCTGTAGCGCGCCCCGTGCATGACATTTGGTGGAACCCAGATGGCCAAGCCGGGCGGGGCGACCCACCATCCTTCCTCACTCGAAATCTCTAGTGTTCCACGTAAAAGGACGGACAGCTGGCCTCGATCGTGGACGTGACGCGCTAATTCGGCGCCCGCTGGGTGGTTAACGGCTGAGGCTTCGATGCCGCTGTTCATCATGGCATTTGGGCAACAGAGATTGGCAGGTTGGCGAAAGATTGAGGGAGCTATTGCTTTGATAATACAGCATACCGGTCGATCGTTGGGATTGGCCAACTCGCCCCGGAGGTTGCAATGAGTCCTTCCCTCAAGATTGTCGGCATCGCGGCGAGCCTGCGCTCAGGCTCGTACTCGCAGATTGTGCTCGACGCCATAGCGAGTTTGTTGCCGATGGGCACCAAAATCGACCGACTCAACATGGGTACATTGCCACACTACAACGAGGACTTTGAACATGCCCGAGTGCCTCGGTCGGTCGAGCAGGCGCGGGCGAACGTGGTCGCTTCCGACGCGATTGTCATCGTGACGCCCGAATTCAATCACGGGTTGCCAGGGGTGCTGAAAAACATGCTCGATTGGCTGTCGCGACCTGCTTTCGACAGTTGCATGCTCGGTAAGCCTGTGTTCTTCGTCACGCTTTCGCCGGGTGGACTCGGGGGCGTCCGCGCGCAATACCAACTGCGCGAAACACTTGCTTCGATGCTGTGCCAACTCGTGGCTTTACCCGAAATCGCGATTACTTATATCGGGACAAAAGTCCAGGACGGTGTTCTTACTGACCCTGCGACGATTTCGTTTATCAACAAGTCGCTGGAGCAGTTCCTTGCTGTTGTTACGCAGAGCGTTGCGATTGATGTTGGAGTTGTCGCATGACACAGCATCTGCTTGCTTTGAGCGCAGGTTTTGCTGTGGGGATTCTGTTCTCATGGCTGCGGTTGCCATTACCAGCACCGCCAACGCTGACGGGCATCCTTGGTGCATTTGGTGTGTTCCTCGGTAGCGTGCTATTTCACACATTGATATCGTGAATCAACCTGGTTACACGGGCGCTTTCTTGTGTCGTGTTCGGGAGTACGCATGGCCGACACGGCATTTTGACTGCGAGCAATTGTTCTATCGCATGGTCAATTAGGATTGAGATGACAAGAAACTTCGCGACGGAGCAAATCATCCGCGAACTTGACAATCGTCGTTACATTGCAATGGTGCGGAAGGATTTCGACGCGCTGGAGGTGCTGCTCGACGATGAACTGATGTACGTGCATTCCAGCGGTGTGGTCGATACCAAGTCAACATGCATGGGTGGAATACGCACGGGACATTGGGATTATCAACATGTGAAGCGAAGCGGCTTCGAGAGTGCTGAGCCTGTAATTCGGGTGGTTGGCGACGTAGCGCTGGTATTTGCGACGCTGACGATCGATTTAATCGCGCGCGGCGAGAAGTCCACGTTCAAGAGTCGAGCATTCGCCATATGGATGCACCGCGACGGTCGATGGCGATTGCGGACGGTACATTCGGTGGCTATGGGTGAGCCCGCAGCACCTGGTATACGTCGCTCGAGAAGAAAGACGCGGGTGTGACAGAGTTCGTGCGGTATTGCGCTTTTATGTGAAGCTGAGTCCACGGCGCGCTGCTTGGTTGCGATGTTACAGGGCATAAGAGTGGTTCGGAATCAGGGCAAGGTCGCGCCTAGATGATGGCGATAGTCGATGAGGCGGATGCTATTGCTTAAGTAAATTTTTTCGCCAAATATGAAACGAATAGTCCAAATCATGTTCGATCTGATCATCTGCATTCGCCGCGTGTTTAGGCGTTTTTGCGGCAGTTTTGAACGGGCTTTCCCTTAAGGAATCAGATTTATGAACACGCAAGACACATCTACACCATTGCGAACAGATTACGCCCCCTACGCGCGTGAAGATTCGAGCCTGAAGGGCTTTGAGCATCGGTTCGAAACGGTTGATGGCATACGGCTCCACTATGTCGAAGGCGGATGTAGAGACGGAGAAACTGTAGTTCTGCTCGCCGGATATCCTGAGAGCTGGTACGCATGGCGAAAGGTCATGTCGGTTCTGGGCGACCGCTACCGGATCGTCGCGCCCGATCTTCCAGGACAAGGGGATTCTGATCGACCTCTGGAAGGCTACGATACCCAAACGATAGCTACGTTACTTGGCAAATTCCTCCAGCAGCGCGACATCGACCGCTTCTATCTGGCAGCGCACGACGTGGGCGCATGGGTGGCCTTTCCGTTTGCCGCCATGTTCGCAGACTCAGTCAAGCGGCTGGCATTGCTTGACGCGGGTATTCCGGGCATCACCTTGCCCGACGCATTGCCGGTCGCGCCCGATAAAGCCTGGCGTACGTGGCATTTCGCATTTCATATGGTTGCGGACTTGCCCGAAGTTCTGATCAGTGGAAGGGAGCGCGCTTATCTCGACTGGTTCTTGCGCCGTAAGGCAGCGAATCCGGAGTCCTTTTCCGATGCGGACATCGCCGAGTACCAGCGCATATTCATCAAGGACGGAGGATTGCGAGCTGGCTTGGCGTTTTATCGCGCTGTTTCAAGGTCTGCCGCTCAGAATCGTATATTGAAGGAGCGCGGGATGCTAAAAATGCCCGTGCTCGCAGTCAGTGCTGATCAGGGATCGATTCCAGACATGGCAGGTCCGCTAAGAGCTTTTGCGGACGATGTTAAAGGCGTCACAATTCGACATAGTGGGCACTTCATCCCTGAAGAGCAGCCAGTCGCATTGGCGCAGGAACTAATGCAGTTCTTCTGCTAGTCGACCGGGTGCCGTTTCGGATTCCGACTGAGTACCAAAAGGTATAGAGAATCAACGTCATCCAAGGCGCGGTTTGCGCTCCATCAATCTGTTGTATGAGGCGCACGGAGCGCCTGTTTCCCGGAAGCTGCTTTGATATGCCCAGTACATTTACCAATTTGCCCCTCACTGAGGCCGCACCGCGCTGGCTTGTCGTTCTTCTCGCCGCAGCCTGCGGGCTCATCGGCGCGAATCTCTACTATGCACAACCGCTGATCGGCCCAATCAGCGCGTCCCTCGGGCTGTCGTCGCGGGCCGCCGGGCTGATTGTGACGATGTCACAACTCGGATATGGCCTTGGGCTATTGTTCGTTGTCCCGCTGGGCGATCTGATCGAGAACCGTCGGCTTGTAACCACCATTTTGAGCGTCGCAGTGCTGGCGTTGCTGGGCGCTTCCGTTAGCAGGTGGCCCTCGATGTTTTTGGCCGCCGCGCTATTGATCGGTTTCGGCTCAGTAGCGGTACAGGTACTCGTCCCCTACGCGGCGCATCTGGTCTCCCAAGACATGCGGGGGCGCGTGGTCGGCAACGTCATGAGCGGCCTGATGCTGGGGATCATGCTCGCGCGGCCGGTCTCCAGCCTAGTCGCGGATCTTCTATCCTGGCGTGCGGTGTTCATGATGTCGTCTGCTCTGATCGCATGTCTCACCGTGTTCCTGGCCATCGTCTTACCGGCCCGACATCCGTCTGGGCGTCTGCGGTATCACACGCTGCTCACTTCCATGTTTCATCTGTTGCGCGATAACCGCGTGCTGCAGCGACGCTCCCTGTATCACGCGTTCCTGTTCGGTACGTTCAGCCTATACTGGACTGTTGTACCGCTCGTATTGACTGACCGGTACCATCTGTCACAAAAAGGTATTGCGTTATTCGCGTTGGTAGGTGTGGCGGGTGCCGTGTCCGCGCCCTTTGCCGGACGCGCTGCCGATCGTGGCTGGACCACGGCTGCTACGTTCTTGTCGATGATTACGGTTGCCGCCGCCCTGGTAATTGGCGCGAATGCGCCGTATGGATCGCCGGTGGGACTGGTAATGCTACTGGTTGCCGCTATCCTGGTCGATACTGGCGTCGCCGCCCACTTCGTGCTCGGTCAGCGCGCGATGTTTTTGCTGGGCGCCGACATCCGAAGCCGGCTCAATGGCCTGTATATGGCAATCTTCTTCTCCGGCGGCGCGCTGTGTTCCGCGCTAGGCGGCTGGGCATATGCCCATGGCGGATGGGGCCTCACGATGCGTGTCGCGATCGCGTTGCCTCTCCTTGCCATCGCCTGCTACCTGACGGAAAGTTGGGACTCACGCGTACGCGACTAATCCCGAGAAAGGGGAATGGTTTGATTGTGCGCCCAGATTGGCGTCGTCTTGAATGGGTGTTGCACCAGATCGACGCAATTCAGTCCCGCAGGCATCAAGCCGCTTTGCGAGCAATGTAACCGCGTCTGCGGAACTGGGCAGGCGTTTCCTGTGTGTATGCCTTGAAGCGCTTGCCAAAGTGAGCCTGGTCGAGGAAACCGGACGCGAACGCTATGTTCTTCAGGGGTAGGTCGGAATAAGAGAGCAAATTTTTCGCATGTTCCAGCCGAAATTGCTCTAGCAGCGGTTTGAATGATTTCCCGGTTTCGAGTTTTAGAAGATGAGTCAGGTAGGTTTCTGTCAAGTGAACTTCGTCTGCGAGTTCTTCCAGACAAACGGGGCGATGAAAATTCACTTTGAGGAACCTGAGCGCTGCGCGAACGTGACGACTGTGCGTTGATGCTACCGCGCGATCCGTGGGTGTAAGCCTCGCTTCTCCGAACTGCTCGCGTGCGACGGCAATCATCAGTAAGGTTAGCTCGCTGCGGATCTCAGCTTCATCAAATATTCCCCGCCGGTTGCATGCAGCCAAGATACGGTTACAGCGGGACAAAACATCGTCTGCCGCATTGTCGCGGAGTTGATAACCGTTGGCGGTATGGTTCAGGAATGGCAGCATTTCAGCTACCGAGTAGGTGCTCGGATCATCGGCTGCGAGACTGGGCACGAGTATCGATTTCTGCAGGTAGCTGGCATCCAGATAGAGGACGTAGCACTTCGCATCTGCAGGAAAACTTACTCGATGGACGGTAAATGGACTAACGAAAAATATCCGACCGGCGCTGGCCGGCGTGACCTCACCGGCGATTTCGTGGGTCGCATGGCCCGAAGCGACGAAAAAAATCTGAAAAAAGTTATGCCGATGAGGTGCCATGTCTCCTTCGGCGCCAGCTTCCGTGGTACGTATGCCGATTCCATTCCAGCAAAAGCGTTTTTCGGCCAGCGTGAAAGTGTGGATTGCGCTTGCGCTCATCGAAAACTCCTTCATCACCAGTTTATAGTAATTCTATCGAGGGCTTCCCTGAATAGGGCCTTTCACCAACGCGTAGTTGATTGGTCGCGTGCAATCGCAGACTGTCTGGATCGTCGGCACTGGAGACCCCGTACCGGCCGGCAAACTCCAGCAAGACATCGAAGCGGTGCTGCGGCGGCACGGTCTTTAATGTGAAGCGCTCATCCGAATCAGAAGCGTACAACAAGCGTATTGGCCAACTCGAGATTACATCGGTGCCTTCAGCGAAAGCGACGAAGCGGACATCTATCGAATGTGTTCGATCGGACGAACATGTGCGAACCGCTCGGCATCATGCATGCCGCAAGTCTGGCTATGCCGTGAACGCGGCCAATCGCCCGGAGCGCGGGGAGTTGGCGAGCGAGGTCCCGCGAATGGAGCCTAGCCGGCCAAGTCAACGAACGTTGGCCAGCCATCCTAAGCCGCCGCGTGAGAAATCAAAGCTTGTCCTCTACGAGCAATTCGCGAGTCCGTTTCAGCGTCGACAGCAACGCGCTTCTGTAGCCTTGGTCGCCGTCCCGCCTGTTCGGCCATTTCATCCGGGCCGCCCGGCTGCTTGTCGCGCAGACCGAGATAGCAATAGAACCTGAGCTGCAGCGCGCCATCCTCGTCCTCAAACAGTTCGTTGAGAATCGCGCCTTCTCGCGGGCCAGTGGACTGGAAGAAGGTCACCTTCTTCTCCTGCTCGAAGCTGATGATTTCACGCAGGTCGTTGCCACCTATGGTGGCTTCGCGCACGATGTGGGTCGCGCTTTCCTCCACGACATCGCATCGCGTGCAGAGGCCAGGCGGCAGGAACAAACGGGCATCGCGAGCCTTGAGCACGAGACCGGCCCACGCCTGGGCACGGGTCAGCGGGCTCTCGCCATCCGGATTGACGGGAACAGTAGCGGTCGAATAGATCATGACGGAACTCCTTCTGAGTTGAGGTGACTGGCCGCCGCTTCAGGCGGAAGCGGCGATTTCAGCAGCGAACTGACGGTACGAGCGCAGCGGCCGTCCAAGCGATGCTGTCAGGCGCTCGACGTCGCCGGCGGCAGGGACCATGCCGTCGCTGAGAAAGCGTTCGCTCATCAGGCGCATGTCGTATGCCATCCAGCCGGGCATGAAGTGGCGGAGGTTTTGCTCGAAGGCGCCCGTGTCATGGCCGCCATAAGCGATCGGGCGAGCCAGTACCTCCGACCAAATCGCGGCGACGTCCGCGCCCGTCAGCGTGTCGGGACCGACGAGATTGATCCGCTCCACGTGGTTTGCCCCACTGGCCTCATTGCGGCGAAGCAGTTCGATCGCCGCGATCTCGCCGATATCACGCGCATCGATCATGGCAAGCCCCTTGCCGCCAATCGGCATCGGGTAGACACCGTGTTCGAGTATGACGTCCTTGATCGTCAGGTCGTTGTTCATGAAGTAGGCGGGACGCAGGATGGTGGCGCTGACGTCCATCTGCTCGATCATCCTCTCGACGCCGAACTTGCCCGCGAAATGCGGCACGTTCACATAGACGTCGCTGTGAATGACGGACAAATAGACAATCTGCCCAACGCCTGCGTCTTTCGCGACGTTAAGTGCGATCAGCGCCTGGGTGAACTCGTCGGGCACGACCGCGTTGAGCAGGAACAGCGCGGAAACGCCTGAGAGTGCGCGGCGCAGCGAGTCGGGATCGAGCAGGTCGCCCTGTGCGGCGGTCACACCTGCCGGGAAGTCGGCCTTCGCGGGATCACGCACGAGAGCGCGTACTTCGGCGCCGCGTTTGACGAGTTGCTCGACGACCTGGCGGCCGACGGTACCCGTCGCGCCAGTAACGAGGATGGTCATGGTTTTCACTCCAGATCAAGGTTGAGATTGAGGCTGATGTCAGCTCACAGGTCATATCCTAGCCATCCCATCCATGATCCGAAAGCTGCTATATTTGGACACGCCGTCTCACCTATGAAACACCATGGATCTGCTTGCCCTCGCTGATTTCAATCTCGTCGCCCGGTATGGCGGGTTCGGGCGCGCAGCGCGCGCCACAGGCCGTCCCAAAGCGACCCTTTCACGCCGTGTCGCCGAACTGGAAGGCAGTCTGGGTCTGCGGCTGTTCGAACGTGGCGTGCGGGTACTGAAGCTCACGCAGGAGGGCCGGGCGCTCCATGAGCGAACCGGGGCGTTGCTCACCGAGATCGACGAGACGGCGGCGGCAATCGCATCGGGCGGGGACAGGCCGCGCGGCAGGTTGCGGATCAGCGCGCCGCTGCTGTTCTCGCAGATCGCAATGGGAAAGCTGGCCGCCGGGTTCGCGCTGAAATATCCCGAAGTGCGGCTCGAAGTCACGGCGGAAGACCGCGGCGTCGACATGATCGACGAAGGCTATGACCTCGTCATCCGTGTCAATCCGGATCCGGATGAAGGTCTGATCGGGCGGATTTTTCTGCGCGACCGGCTGGTGGTTGTGGCGAACCCTGGCCTGATCCGGCCCGCGGGCAACGTCGCTGTTCCCGCCGTCGTGCGCGAGGCAGGCTACGGGGTTGCGGCCTGGGATGTGAAGACGCCAACGGGTAAAAGCAGCGTTGCCATTGATCCCGTCCTTTGTCTGTCGTCGCTCGTCATGGTTCGTGATGCCGTCCGGATCGGCGTCGGCGCCGGCTGCCTTCCCGTGTCGCTGGTGAGCCGGGATCTGGCTGCCGGTACGCTGGTGCGTTGGGGCGACGCCGATGGGCCGGAGATTGCGTTGTGGACGCTTTATCCTTCGCGGCGGCTGTTGAGTGCGCGTGTGTCCGCCTTCCTCGACTATCTGAAGGAGGCCTTTCCTATGGGATCGCCTGACGAACTGGCTGCTTACGTGGTGTGACGCTCAGGCCCGCCCCGACGACTTAACGCCTCTCTGTAAAATGATATGCCAGAGAAATTTCGCGAGATGACGCTGGATCTGTGTGCCGTAGCGAGGGGCAAACGCAACGCAAGTGCAGTTGAGACGGACAGGCAAATGGCGTATCTAACGTCTTTACTCGAATGGAAACGCATAGATAGCCGACCACAATTTAGTCTGCCGTGTTTTCAGCGTCCCCTGCAGCCGTGCCGACTGCGCTGGCGAAGGGGACCGAAAATGTCATTGTCGGTTCTGAACATCGACAGAATCTCCCCGTCCGTTGACGTCACGCGATTGCACCTCACGCTTGCGCGGCTAGGCCGCGAAGAAATTGCGAAATACGTCCTGCGACCAAACGCGGGCGGTCTACCATGACCGGCAGTTGCCAAACATGTTTGCGTATCAGTCCGTAAATGAACGAGGCCTGTAGATCCCAGACCCGTTCGTAAAGATCAGCGTCGTCCATCGTGGCAAGGCCCGAACCAAAGTGGTGTCGAACCTCGGCCATGAGGACCTGCAGAATCAGTTCAACGCGGCGCGACACGTAGCGATGGGTCAACTCATTGCTCGCGAGGCCGGAATGCAGCACGATCCGGATCCAGATCGGCTCGTCGATGGCGTCGAGATAGCTGAGATAGAACGCTTCGAGTCGTTCCCCAAGAGGACGCGCCCGGTCTCGAAGGTCGTCGAGCCAGGTGTCGCGCCATCGGGACAGATAAACCTCGTCATAGACCTGCTCTAGCAACGTCCCCTTGTTGCCGAAGTAGGTGAAGATCAGCGCCTGGGAGACTCCGAGCGTTTCGGCAAGGTCTCGGATCTGCCCCTCAAATCCCTTCTCCGCGAAGAAAGTGATCGCGCCTTCAAGAATCATGCGCGCTCGTGCCTCTGGTGCGAGGCGCCGCCGCACCGGCTGATTTCGCGTCACGGCGACCGCATTTACTTTGGATTCCATGCTTTTTCCCTTTGCCATCTCTCTCATCGCGATCGTCTACCGTTGTTGAGCAAGTATAAAATAAACCTTGACGGATGCACTCTGCGTTATTAGGATTGTGCTCAACAAGCTGGTTCCGCGCAAGCGATTAGGACAGAGGAGGCTCGATATTTCGCACCGAGTCCCACGTCGCCGAGCAACGGCCTACGCTATGTTCTCACCTGACCATATAGACGGAGACACGCGATGACTCGACGCATTGTCGACATTTCCCTTGCTTTGGACAACGAAACACCTCTGGACCAGCCAGGATTCGGTCCGCACATCGATTACCAGTCACCAGCGGGCAATACCGCTGAAATCTTCAAATTCTTTCCCGGCCTGACGATTGATCAGCTGCCCGGGGGCGAGGGTTGGGGAAACGAGACGGTGACGCTGCGCACGCATAGCGGGACCCATCTAGATGCGCCGTACCACCACCACTCCACAATGAACAATGGCGAGCGAGCGATCACAATCGACGAAGTGCCGCTCGAATGGTGTTTTCAGCGTGGGGTGAAGCTCGATTTCAGACATTTCCCGGATGGTCACGTTGTCACGGCTGCTGAAGTTGAAGCGGAACTCGCCCGCATTGGGCACGACCTTCAGCCGCTGGACATCGTGTTGGTAAATACGCGCGCCAGCACCCTTTATGGCCACCCGGACTATATCCACGCTGGCATTGGCATGGGACGAGAGGCAACGCTTTATCTCTTGAAACGTGGCGTGCGCCTTACTGGCATCGACGCCTGGGGATGGGATGCCCCGTTCTCGCATATGGCGCGTCGATTCGCAGAAACGGGGGATCCGTCGATCGTCTGGGAAGGGCACCGGGCCAGCATGGAAATCGGCTATTGCCACCTGGAGAAGCTGCTGCACCTCGAAAAGCTGCCTTCCACCGGCTTCCAGGTCTGCTGCTTCCCCGTGAAGATAAAAGGTGCATCCGCAGGCTGGACGCGTGCTGTAGCGATTCTCGACTGAACGGCACCACCTACCGGCAGCGCGTTAGTAAATCTTGAGTTGAAGGAAGAGCAGATATGTCGAATTCGGAAATCATCGCGGGTCTGGCACAAGCATCTGGGCTGAACCGGGCTGAACCGCTGAGTGGGTTGACCATTCTCGTGACCGGTGCGGGGCGGGGGATTGGGCGGGCGTGCGCGCTCGCCTGTGCTTCCGCGGGGGCAGAAGTCATCGCTGTTTCGCGCACCGAGACCGACCTCGCGGCGCTGGCTGAAGCCGAGCCGAACGGCCGTATCCGCGCCATGGCCGCCGACGTTGCAGCAGAGGACTTTCCCGCGCGTATCCGCTCGTTGCCGCGTATCGATGGTCTTGTCAACAATGCCGGTACGAACAAGCTCCAACCGCTGCCAGATGTTGATACCGCAACGCTAGATCATCTGCTGAATCTCAACGTTCGTTCGGCGTTTCTTGTCTCACAAGCGGCGGCGCTCCGCATGCTCGAACTTGGACGCGGCGGCAGTATCGTGCACGTTTCATCGCAGATGGGCCATGTCGGTGGACCCAAGCGAGCCGTCTACTGCATGACGAAGCACGCAATCGAAGGACTCACCAAGGCGATGGCGATTGAGCTTGCTCCCGCAGGTATCCGCGTCAACGCAGTGGCACCGACAATCGTCGAGACGCCAATGACAGCGCCGTTCTTCGAGGACCCCGCCTATCGTGCGTTCGCGTTGGCGACAATTCCCATGGGACGCGTCGCTCAGCCGGAGGACGTTGCCGAGGCAGTGGTCTATCTTTCTTCTCCGGCTGCAGGCTTGGTGACCGGAACAAGCCTGCGTATTGACGGTGGTGCGACAGCTCAGTGAGTGCCTCGCCCTGACAAGCTCCGCTCGGTAGCTGTCAGGGCTCAACACACTGGCGCAATTGAACGCGGGCGGGAAGCCGACATTGTTTGTATTACTAGTTATCAAGAAGGTGCTGAATTATGGCCGAGAAGAAAAGGATAATCATCAGTTGCGCTGTGACCGGCGCGATCCACACACCGAGCATGTCTCCGTACTTGCCAGTAACGGCCGAGCAGATCGCGGATTCCGCGATTGCTGCGGCAGAGGCTGGGGCCGCCGTCGTGCATCTGCACGCACGCAATCCCATTGACGGCCGCCCGGATCAGACTCCGGAAGGTTTCGCTCCATTTCTGAAGGCGATCAAGGAGCGTAGCGATTGCGTGGTGAACATTACCACTGGTGGAGCGCCGACCATGGCGGTGGATGAGCGTGTGCGTCCCGCTGCCATCCATCGCCCCGAACTAGCCAGCCTTAACATGGGTAGCATCAACTTCGGCCTGTTTGGCATGCTGGAGCGCTTCAAAGAACTACGGCATCAATGGGAGCGTGAGTATCTGTCGGACCGGGGCATCATTTTTCGCAACAGCTTCGCCGATATCGAGTACATCCTTGCAACTTGCGCCGAGAATGGCACCCGCTTCGAGTTCGAGTGCTACGACACCGCGCATCTTTATAACCTCAAATATTTCCTCGATCGTGGACTGGTACGAGCACCGCTCTTTATCCAGACGGTGTTTGGCTTGCAGGGCGGGATCGGTGGCCATCCCGATGACGTGACGCACATGCGGCGCACCGCGGACCGCCTGTTTGGTGACAACTATCAATGGTCCGTGCTGGGCGCCGGTCGCTATCAGCTGCCGATTGCGGCAATGGCCGCGGCAATGGGGGGGCACGTGCGCGTAGGTCTCGAGGACAGTCTCTGGTTGGGACCAGGTCAACTCGCCACCTCGAACGCCGAGCAAGTGCGCCGTGTTCGCCAGATCATCGAAGGGCTGGGCCTTGAGGTCGCGACTCCTGCCGAGGCGCGCGCGCTCCTTCAACTCAAGGGCGCCGACGAGGTGGCGTTCGGATAATGCGGACGATGGCGGCGTCAAAGATAAAGAGAGGGGAGGCTGCCTAAATTTGTTTGAACAATAAATGACGAACAACAACGTCGGAGACACAGCATGGAAGGCAATTGCGATCAATTGAGCACGGTGGGCACAAGCCCAGATACGGCCCGGAAGTGGCACACGCTTATTGCGTCATTTTTTAGCTATGGCTTTGATGCGATAGATTTCATGATTCTCGCTTTCACTATTCCTTTCATCATGAAGGAGTTTGGCATCTCCCTTGAGGTTGCTGGCCTCCTCGGAACGGCGGGAATGATCGGCGTGGGATTCAGTGGTGTTCTGATCGGAATTCTTTCCGACAGAAAGGGGCGAAAAATAGCTCTCGTCACAAGTGTCGCAACTTTTGGCCTATTCACCTTCGCCATCTATTTTTCCCGGAGTTGGACGGATGTTTTAGTCCTCCGCTTCTTGGCCGGCCTCGGCCTCGGTGGTGTATGGGGAGTCGTGTCAACTCTAATCTCCGAAGCTTGGCCAGCGAAAACCCGCGGCCGGGCCGTTACCTTTGTTCTGAGCGCCTGGCCCATCGGCGTCATGGCAGCCGCGCTTATAGTGACAGGCTTCCTGAAAACTCACGGATGGCACTTCGTGTTCCTTTTGGGGGGAAGCTCGGTCCTTCTGATCCCGTATATCTGGCTATATGTGCCGGAGTCAGGCGAGTGGCTGGCAAGAAGACCGGTTGCGGCCAAATCAACCACGCGTTCACAGCGGTCTCTTCTCGCGACGATATTCCGGGGAGAACTCAAGGCACAGACAATCATAGGCACGTTGACGTCCGCCGCTGGCTTTACCGCTTATTGGGGAGCTAACACGTGGCTTCCTACCTATCTCGTGAAGGAGCGGATGCTGAGCGGTTCGATGATGGCCTGGTACATTTTCGTCCTGAACATCGGCATGTTTGCCGGATACCAGTTATTCGGCTACGTCGCTGATCATTTTGGTTCCCGTAAGGCGTTATTGCTGTCACTGGTCGGTGCCGGGGTCATGTTACCGGTCTATGCCTCCGTACGAGATCCGATACTTTTGTTCTGGCTAGGTCCCCTCATGGCCCTTTTCTTTGCCTTCCCCGGATTATTCGGCGCCTATTTCCCGCGTCTATTTCCTACGGACGTGCGGAGCCTAGGAAGCGGATTCTGCTTTAATGTCGGTCGAGGAATCTCAGCATTTTCACCGTTCTTTTTCGGCAGCGTTGGAAACGCCTGGTCACTTTCGATCGCCATCGCTCTTTGTGGTCTCGGCTTTTTCCTGGCCGCCCTATCAACACTTTTTCTTCCAGATCTTCGGGAATCGGTTGGTTCAATAACAGCATCCCACGATCGCCTGAACTCTGGTCAAGGTGCTTGACTGGAAAAATTCCACGATCAGTTCAAGTTTCGATTGTCACATAAATCATTCTAGAAATTTGTTTCTACGACATAATCGAATAAACATCAATAAGTTATACGAAATTAAACATGACGCGACCGGAGTGGTTTATATACACGAGTGCAGCTTTGTCTATAGCGGCTTTGTACCGGTTCGGTTTTCGTGAGCTAGACCTTGTTAGGAATTCTTTGTAGAACCTGGTACCCTGGAGGGATGACAAGAGAAAAACGCAAACCCTATCCGACAGACGTATCCGACGAAGAGTGGAGCTTCGCGGCGCCGTATCTGACGCTGATGGATGAAGCGGCAGCGCAGCGCAAGTACGAACTGCGAGAAGTGTTTAACGCGTTGCGCTGGATCGTGCGTGCTGGTGCGCCATGGAGAATGATGCCCAACAACTTTCCTCCGTGGGAACTGGTGTACCAGCAGACCCAGCGATGGCTGCAGGCAGGCTGCTTTGAGAACATGGTCTGCGATTTGCGCTCGATCATCCGTGTAGCGCAAGGACGGCGGGGCCAGCCCAGCGCCGTGATTCTGGATGGCCGGACAATGCAGTCCACCTGCGAAAGCGGTCCGCGCGCGGGCTATGACGGGTACAAGCGCAAGCGTGGCAGCAAGGTCCATATTGCAGTCGACACGCTGGGGCATTTGCTCGCGGTGCACGTAACGCCCGCCAACGAGCAGGAGCGCGCGCAGGTGGCAGAGCTCGCGCGACAGGTGCAGGAAATCACGGGAGAAACGGTCAAGGTAGCCTTCGCGGATCAAGGATACACAGGTGAAGACGCTGCACGGGCCGCCAGCAATGAAGGCATCGATCTGCAGGTCATCAAACTGCGGGAGGCAAAGAAAGGTTTTGTGCTGCTGCCCAGGCGATGGGTGGTCGAGCGCAGCTTTGGCTGGCTCAACCGCTTTGGCCGCCTCACGCGAGACTATGAGCGCTTACCTGAAACTCTTGCCGGACTTCATTTCGTAGTCTTCGCGATGCTTATGCTCGTGCATGCAGTGCCAGTACTTCAAAGTTCATAACACGGTCTAAAAAACATGACCAATCGGTATATTTCGATCATTTGGTAGCCTTAATACTATCAATCAATTATTTAGTCGCGAGGAAAATAGAACCTCGGAGGATCAAAGTGACATTCCCCGGAAACACCATAACGATCGCGCGCAAGGCGCTCGGACTGGCAATCTTTTGTAGCGGCACTGTTGTTATCATCGCATACCTGGTGCGACTTGCCTCTACAGCCTGAGGATCAAGTCTGCATCTCTAAGCCGTTGATGCAACGCCTTTCAGCTTACAGAGCGACTCGTTGATTCGCTCATGGTCAGAACCGGGTACGGCATACGCCAGACTGCTCAAGTCAACAGACATGGAAATGAAGCGTTCGAAATACAGAGCGATCAGCCTATCGAAGTCATTGAATGTCGATGAATCTCTGAAGGGTGTGATTTCGTAACCCTGAGAGGCAAGAAAGCGTTGATGGAAAGCATAAAAATAGTATTTAAAATACATAGACATCCTATATATTGAAATTGGAGACTGCGGTGGAATATTTCGGAGGATTACCGTCTAGAAGGATCACGAAATCGTTTCAGCATCGATGTGTTGGTGACCGCCGAACCTCGGATTTTAGGCGCCGGAAATCTGCATGCTCTCGCTTTGATCTTAGATCATACGCAACCTTGCTCGTCGAACTTTCGGCTGCAATTCCGATGAGCGTTAAGGCCCAATCAAGCTTGACCTTCTATGGTTTGATCGACGTGGGCCTGAACTACAGGACATCGGATGGTGCGAATCCTGAAACCGGTAAGTCCGCAAGTGCGGTCAGTCTATCGTCCAGCAATGAGCAGACAAGCCGATGGGGACTAGTAGGCTACGAAGAGCTGGGGAATGGAATGAAGGCTACTTTTCGCCTAGAGAGCGGGTTCAATGCTGCAACTGGAGTCGGCAATTTTGGTCTCCCCTTTACCAACGACACCAATTCGTTGTTTGACCGAGGTGCATCGATCGGGATTATCAGTCCCTATGGAACGATTACGGGCGGTCGCGTATATTCACCGCTTCGGGATGCATTAGTCGCGGCGGACGCTTCGGGTTATCTTAACTTTGGATCGCTATCCACCATCCTCTATCAGAACTCCTCAAATGTGAGCCCTGCGCTAGGTCTTGCAGGAAAAACCACCGGTACGTACAGCCTCGTAAATGGCGGACTGTTGTATACCTGGGTGAACAATTCAATCAAATATACAATTCCGGACAATACATACGGATTCAGTGGGGGGGCTCTGTATTCCTTTGGCGGGACAGCAGGAAGTCTGAAGAACAAATCGACTTGGTCCGCTAATTTGAACTGGACCAACGGCACTATTTCACTCATCTCGGGCTATTATAGCGCGTCAGATCCGGGTGGGGTGACGAGCAATTCATGGTTGCGTGCATTCACCTTAGGTCTGCTGTATGCAACTGGACCCGTACAGTTGGGCTTTGATTTCACAAATATCCGGAATCCTACAACAGGCGCCAACCAAGATTTTTTTTACACGTCAGCGAGGTGGCAAATCACCTCGTTTGTTTCTGTCGTGACAGACTGGATATATCTTAAGGATCTCCAAAATGGGCAGGCAAGCAGTGACCTGTATAAGCTAGAGGCGAACTACAGCCTTTCCAAAAGCACCGCGCTCTACACAGGCGTGGGATTTGTGAACAATAAACCGCAGGGCGTTTTGGGATCCTGCGGGTTTGCCAGTCCAATGCTTTCGCCAGCTCTCATGGGCCACAACCAGCTCTCGATCATCGCCGGAATAAGGAAGTTTTTTTGATGCAATTTACTCCACATACGCGCGCCGACGCTGTGTGATAACAGCTAAGTGAGCTTGGAAGCTACCTCGCATCTGACAACGGGGTGCGCGCGATTGGTGTCGGTGGCGAGTCTTGACGACATCGGAGAACCGGCGCGCTAGAAAGACGCTCTATCGACTGAACCTTTTGATGTCCACGCAGAAGCGTCCCACCAGGGGCCTCCGCTGCTGCAGCATGTGGTAACGGAGTGGCTGTATTGAACGTGAGGACTGGGATGAATGCAGCGGAAGGAAAAATTGCGAAAACGGAACGCACGTCGCTCGGAATCATGGAAGTACTTGCGGGCCGTGACCACCGTTGGACGTCAAAATTATTGTTTGCCGGTCCGGCGGTTGTGACGTCGATCGCGTACATGGATCCCGGTAACTATGCGACCAATATACAAGCCGGGGCAAAGTACGGCTATTCGTTGCTGTGGGTCGTGTTCGCTGCGAATTTCATTGCCATGCTGTTTCAGGCCTTATCGGCCAAACTCGGCATTGTAACCAGCCGCAATCTTGCGCAGTTGTGTCGCGAGCACTTTCCGCGGCCGGTTGTCTACGGGATGTGGGGTATCAGCGAGTTGGCCGCAATGGCGACAGATCTCGCGGAGTTTCTCGGCGGAGCCATCGGTTTGTCGCTGCTGTTTCACATACCCTTGCTGCTTGGCATGGTAATCACCGGTGTCGTGACGTATGCAATTCTTACTGGCGAGCGCCAAGGCTTTCGGCCTCTTGAGTTGATCATCGGGGGCCTCCTGGCTGTCGTCGTATTGTCTTACGTGTTCGAACTTCTGATTGTTCATGTTGCCTGGGCCTCCGCGGCGAAGGGAATCTTCATGCCTCGACTGGAGGGGCCTGGTGCCTTGTCGGTTGCGGTTGGCATTCTGGGAGCGACCGTCATGCCACATGCGATTTATCTACATTCCGGGTTAGCACAGCATCGCGCGTTGGCCAACAATGATGCAGAGCGCGCAAAACTCGTCCGGTTCTCACGTATCGAAATTTTGATCGCCCTGACCGTCGCGGGGCTCGTCAATATGGCAATGGTAATTATGGCGTCCGGTGCGTTCCATGCGGGACACCCCGACGTCGCGGAAATCGAAACGGCCTATCACGGCATGACGCCGTTGCTTGGTGCGGCCGCAGCCGGCATTTTTCTCGTTTCGCTGCTGGCTTCCGGGATATCGAGTTCCGTGGTCGGAACGATGGCAGGCCAGATGATTATGCAAGGGTTCACCGATTTCCAAATGCCAGTCTGGGTTCGCCGGCTAGTGACTGCGGTCCCGTCGTTCATCGTAGTCGCACTGGGTTTTAATACGACCGACGCGCTGGTTTACAGCCAGGCTGTACTAAGTTTTTCGCTGCCCGTACCCATGATCGCACTAGTGGTTCTGACGTCCCGCCTCGATATAATGGGCCGGTTCGTTAATCGCAGATGGGTTGTCGGCGGTGCAGTGGCAGGAACAGTCGTTATCCTCGCACTCAATGCCGCGCTGTTGCTGGAGACCTTTGGGGTGACGATCTCGGGACTTTGAACAGCGTCGGCCTTCACGAGTGATCGCCGGAACTGCTATATATGAAGAAATCGGAATGTGCTTCAACCACCGTGCGATCGATCTGCAAATCTGGATGAATCGTAGTTGGATGGGTGATTTCTGAAGCCGGCAGTTTCACCCCCATTAGTCCGATAATGCCGCGCACAATCCTACTCTGATATCTGGCCTCTCTCCTATAGCCCTAACACGCTGGGGCATCCGCCTCTTTCGTGCATTTTCTGAAGTTTGCACGAGACATTTCTTTAGTTCGAGTCAGCTGCAAAGTAAGCGAAGCACAATATCCGTGTTGACGAAGGTTCATGCGTTCAACCGATTAACCAATCAAGCCAAGACGTGATTCCCCCAGCCACCGTTTATCTTCAGGTATGCACGAGCGATGAAAAATCTAGTCCGTTCGACCGCAGCTCCCTGCCTATATCGTAAGGGTCAGTGTCATCTCGTCAATTTGACGAAAGCGGCCATCTTGGCTCAGTTCCGCGAACAGGTACACCTCTTGAAGCAGATGTACTCCACCGCGCATGCAGAGCTCAATCAAGTGCCGCTCCGCATAGCGGTTACCAGCGACAAGTTCGTCGAATACCGTGATGGTGACCCGCTCGACGCTACTGCGAAGATGATCCATGCGAGCCTGAAACACGGAATGTTCGATCCATTCCCCGTTGACTCGTTGACGGAAACTAGGGTCGAAGTGTCGTTCGATTGCTTCCGTCGTGGTCAGCTTCGGGTTGTAGATCAGATCTTCGATGGCGCTCTTAATAGAAGTCATTTTCATTTTGTCTGCGTCCGGATCAGCAGATAGCTACTGGAAATCCGCCAATTCCGATTTTCATCGAAGCACTTCCAGGACGAGCTTGCCTTGGATGTGCCCGCGAGTTGCGCGTTCATGTGCTTTACCGGCATCGGCAAGAGGATAAGTGCTGTCGATCACGGGACGGATTACGCCTGAATTGAGTAAGCGGCCCAGTTCCGCGAGCTGCATGCCGTTCGAGCGAACTTGAGTTGCTGAGACTGTAACGCCTACCTTGTTCGCCTCTTCGGTTTCCAAAAATCCAAGCGGAAAAATAGGGAACAAGGCACCGCCACGCTTGATCGTTCGTAGGAAACGCCCTGTGGTCGGCCCACCAACCGCATCAACGACGAGATCCACGTCACGTACGAGATCTTCGGGTTTGGTCTTGGTGTAGTCGATGATCCCGTCTGCACCGAGCTCGCGCAGCAGGGTCTCGTGCTTACCTGAGGCGACCGCGATCACTCGCGCGCCCTTTAATTTTGCGACCTGTACCGCGAAATGACCAACGCCGCCCGCCGCCCCGTTCACGAGTACGGTCTTTCCATCAAGCGCAACCGGCGCATGCCGATTCGCCTGCAGCGGATTAGGTTCGTCGTGACCAAGATCGACAAGGAACTGCCATGCGGTGAGCAGTGACATTGGCGTACTCGCAGCATGAACATGGTTGATGCCTTCTGGTTTGACCGCTATCTCGGACACGGGCACGCTAACATACTGGGCGTAGCCTCGACTGCCCCCGGCGAGACCGGAAGGAAATCTCACCATCGCAAACACCTCGTCGCCGATGCAGAAACCTTTGACGTCCTCGGCGACCGCCTTAACGACTCCCGAAATATCCGTTCCAAGGACTAGCGGGAACGTCACCTGTGGCTGCCATTCGGGCGGCAACATCTTGTATCCCTCTCGAAGATACCAATCCGGTGGGTTAATACCTACCGCATGTACTTGCACAAGAACTTCGCCTGCTTTTAGCACTGGCATCGGTGCATTTTCGTAGCGCAAGACCTCCGGGCCACCGAATTCATGTTGTTGAACCGCCTTCATCATTTTGGGCAACATCGCTTTCTCCTTAAGCCAAATTCGGGTATCGTTTCGGAACAGCGCTCCAAATATATGGAGCGCTGTTCCGTTTGTCAAGGACTCGTATGCGCGCGGATGCCAAAAAAAACTATGAACACCTACTAACGATCGCTCGTGAGGTATTTTCCGAGCAGGGAGCGGACGCCTCGTTGCGAGATATTGCTCGGCGAGCCAAAGTGGGCCTCGGCACGCTCTATCGCCACTTCCCGACACGTGAGGCTTTCCTCGAGGCACTGTTGCGTTCGAGCTTTGAAGCGCTAGCTGAGCGAGCCAAAAGTCTTGAAGCATCCAGCGCCTCCGATAAAGCGTTAGTCGCTTGGCTGAAAGAAGTCATTGCCTTCACCCATGACCACCGCGGCATCATCGCAGCGATGGTGGGTGCGATTGAGGAACCAGACTCGGCGCTCCATGCCTCATGTGTTGCTTTGCGCAGTGCGGGCGCCTCGCTTCTGGCTCGAGCGCAGAAAGAGGGGAAGGCGCGCGCCGATTTAGACGGTGCAGAACTCTTCGATATCATCGCGGCCCTCTCCTGGCTGCGCGAGCAGTCGTCGCATGCGTCTCGTGCAGACCGAATTTTCAAGGTCATCGCCAGCGCCATCCTGACTAATTGAACTGGGTGCTGTGCCGCGAGCCGTTTGGAAACGGATTGCCTGATCTTAAGTCATGCGTATGACAAAGGCACGCAAAAGCCTTGACATGTGTGCCAGGAGAGCAGGCTTAACGCCGCACCTGCAACGAATGTTGCCCGGGCAAACATACGCGCCGGTCAACGTCGCGCAGCACCCACATATATAGAATGCCGAGACTTTACGGCACTTTGCGCTTAAGGTCCGTTCAGGTTGTACAGTGCGTGCACACAGAACCTGTGCACGGTCCTAGTCGAACTTGATCATGGGGGAACCAGAGGGCACGGCCGATGCCAGGATCATCCTGTCGCAGTTAGCTGGAAAATGGCTCTCGCAGGCTCTCGGACGGAACACCGCGTCGCCGCGACGGATCGGCATACCCGTCAGCACACAGAACGAATCCATTCGTGCAAGACCGAATCGCCATACTTGATCAGCGTAATGGCCTGAGCGTGGATCGCTCCAGCA
Organism: Paraburkholderia sp. XV; assembly: GCF_020177535.1. Taxonomy (NCBI): domain Bacteria; kingdom Pseudomonadati; phylum Pseudomonadota; class Betaproteobacteria; order Burkholderiales; family Burkholderiaceae; genus Paraburkholderia; species Paraburkholderia sp. XV. The sequence continues at coordinate 232,325 of NZ_JAGUUD010000001.1, forward strand.
CACGCTAAGCGTCTTCGAAGACAGTTGTTCGAGAATGCAAACGTGCGCCGGCGGCGACTCGACAGCAACGGGCTCGAATGCTTCTGGTCGCGGCCCCTTCGTCTTGCGGAATTTCTTCTTGGGATCGTATTGTGCTTTCTTGATCGATTCAATCGGCGTTGGCACCAAGACGGCTAGCAGTGCGCGTGTGACGATATCTTCTTCAACCAGACGAGTCATCATTCACCTCCGTTATAGAGTTTGGCGTGGCAGCACGCTCCGTCGCGGCCGAGGTTCTGCTGCTGACGTCAACAGTGTTGTGCGGTGTGGCTCGCAACGCAGATCAACGATATGCCCGCATGGCGCGCAGCGATACGCAAAACCGATCATGAGATTAAACGCGCCGTGACCAAGACTGAACGTTTCGGCGGCCATACTGCAAGTTAAGCGTTGTTGACCGGAAAGTGCAACGTAATCTTTTCTGCTTCAGCTTTCTTTCGATAAAACGCGACGAAGCGCTGCCAATACCTTGGAAATCCACCTGGGTCCGCAGGCTGACGATTTCGAACCGGGAGTACTTCACTACGAAACTAGCAATCTATTGTGCTTTCTCTCGCTCGAGCTCAAGAAATCGCACAAACCGAGCAATGCGGGTGTGTATCGGTTCCTGGGGCAGTTCGTTTCATGCCGGGTTGTCAGCGTTTAGCGCCTTGCCACGGACGAAGGGACTGGTCTCTAAGAATCACTTCCGCAAAGTCAAAAAGAAAAAACATTCTGCTTGCGATAAAGGAGGATGACGGAGAATCTGAGCGCTTCAGCAGCAACAGAGCATGTTTTGCACGACGTGTAGCAAAAATTGCGCGTTCCTTTGCCTCTGGGCTGGTGATTGAGAACATGTCGGAAATAGCATCAAGCCATTCGTGCTGGATCATTTCCCAATCTCCAGGAAGCTGATCGCCCGCATGCTCAGCGCCTTGACGAACATGGATCACCGTCCGACCGATCTGTAATGCCGCGAATGCCGCAGCGATAAGTTGCATTTCGTTTGCATGCTGTCGCGCGGGTTCGATTGCGATACGCATGATAACGGCGCGCATCCGCGATTCGAAGCTTATTGCAAGACGAGATGTACCCGGGTGATAGGTAGAATGCGTGATTAACGCGTGGAGCTGCCTGAAATAATGTGCCGAAACCAACCGCCCTGCGTGCGGCACCACAATCGAAAATGCCACCGCAGCCGCCGCCACGCCGGCCAGAAGCCCGAACGAGGTGTCTAGAAATTGGACGGGATTGTAGGTGACAGGGTTGGTGATGTCGACCGTTAAACAGAAGAAGACAGCGAATCCCATACCTAGTACGGAAGTCTTTGGGAATGTGTTGACATAACAGCCGACCATGATAGGGATCCCCATGCACAATGCTAGCAAGGAGAAATTGTCTGATTGGGGAAGTACAACAAAGCTGCAGAAAAATCCTGCAATTACGCCGCCAAGAACACCGCAGAACATCTGCCACGTCGCCGCGGCGGGATTTGGGGCAATGGCATAGAGCGAGCTGAACATCGATACAGAGACAAGCGAGTTCGATCCATTTTCCCAGCCGGATGCTAGCCACAGCGCGCCGACGGTGAGTATCGCTGCCGCTGCCCGGACGCCATCGATCAACGAAGCTAGACGAATCGTCGCTGCCCGCGTGCTGTCGACATGAACGATGGAATGCAAGAGAGACCATCGCCAGGTTTGATCATCCGACCGGCGCGCTTCGACGAAGTCACGACACACCCGGTGCAAACGGACGACGAGATCTTGCATTGCTGCCCCTAGCATTTCAATGTGAGCACAATCAGATGGAGGCTCATCCCAGATTGTATCCAGCAAGGTTTTTACTTGGCCTGCGATGGAACACTCAAACTGCCCGAGCTGATCCGCCACTATCTCAAGTTGGCACTCCGCCGACGTGCCAGACGACAGGCGGTCCGGAAATATCGCCAAAAAGGACTCGATCAAGTAGGCTGCCGCTAATGTGGCGCGCGATCCCGCTTCAACCGTGATTTTCATTTTTATCTGATGCAGAGAATGCGCCGAGACCAGAGCGTTTATGTAGCTCGTATCCAGTCGCAGAAACACGCGTTTCTGCAGGCGCACTTTCGGATCCTCAAAGACTGCGCCGGTGCGCAGGTTCTGGACGTTCGCTCGCTCACGGAGTAGCTTCAAAACGTTCCCCAGGTCTGCCTGCGGTTCCGGATCGCACAAGAAACTGTGTACGGCAGAAAAGAGATTGCTTATGTTTTCGGCGCTCGCAGCATAGAGTTCCGGAACCACGCGTCTAGGAAAAACCAGTGCGCTAGCTAGACTTGCAATCGTCACGCCGATCACGACCTCACTTATCGTATATACAAAATAGTCGAACGCGTCATACGGGTTAGTCAGGCTCGGCAAGGAGGTCACCGCGGTCGCGTAGCCGGCCAGCACAAGCCCATACGACTGGAAATTTCGAAGATATGATGAGCCAAAAGTGCATGCTCCGATCCACGTTGCAAGGACCAGCAGGTACATCCAGGGCTGCTGGGAGAAAAACGACACCAGCACAAGCCCCGCAATGCTCCCGCATAGTTCGCCCACGCAGCGGTAGAATCCGCGCCCGATTATCATGCCGCTCTGCTGGTACAACATGACGATGACGCAAGACACCATTGCTGTGCTCGGTTCGCGTAGCTGGAGCAACATACACAGGCCCATCGACAGCGTAGCCGCGAAGGCCACCTTTATCCCATGCCCAATACGTGGATAGTCGTCCGACAGGTATTGACTGATTTCGGCGCGCCAACGCAGCCTTGGCGTAACACCAGTGTTTCGTTCCATCGCGAGGTCCGAGGCGGGTTGTGATTCAGGCTCGTTAAAAAGCAGTTCGGATTACCGCTAACTAGCACAAGTTATTGCTTGCGTCATTGGCCCGGCGACTGGCCGATCAAACGCTAGTGAACAGTTGCAAACGTTCTAAACGATGCTGCTTTCAGCGCATCCCGCGTTCAACGAACCGACTGCACGTCGTGATCCTCTTCCAACTTTCAGATACCGCATCTTCAGGACGTCTTTGGAGAGCCGTGGTAGCGCAGGGCAGATGCGGCGCTGAGTCGTGAAGAAACGTATCCTTTGCTGATTCGTTTCGTGAGTTTGTTCCGAGGGCGGGACAAGCTCACGATGTTGCTCCGCCGGCCTCCTTTGAGCTTTTCTTCGGCGAACCGCTGACGCAGGTCCACTGCAGCGACGAACGAGCCCGCATTTAGATACCCAAGGAGCGACCGTTCCATGGACGCCGATGCTTTTTGTGGCCGGCTGCGTTTTTCAGCACAGCGTTGACCGCATGGAATCTACCGATGGCGTTGCGCGCTGTGCCTCAGAGCGGCTCGCGGCCCAGTGTCTCCGCGATCCAGTTGAAGACAACTTCGTCTTTGTATGCGAGCGCGCCAGACTGGCAGTGGTTTTCGGCCCCATCTTCGGCAGTAAACGCGGCAAATTTTTTAGGGACTCGCAACTCGTCGAATACGCGCTTGGGTTGGCCAACGAAGAAGATATCGCCCTCCGCTTCCATGACTAGGCACGGGCAGCTGATTTGGTCCACAATGCCGGCCAGCGAGTATGCCTTGCTGCGATCGATAAGGTCTGCGACTCCTGAAGCGCGCAACGACCACGTGCCTTGCGTAACAACCCAGCGAAGCGCAGTGTTCGTGACCATTTTCTCGGACACGATCTCCTCGCATTGCGCGAAATTACTGTCACCATAGGCAGCAAGCGCCTCCTTCGGCAGAAGGCTCCGCAAGCTCTCGTGGAAGTCGTAGACGCCATCGAAAAACACGGCGCCGCGGAGACGATGCTCGAACGCTGCGGCGCGCGCGGCGAAGTAGCCGCCCAAGCTCATGCCAATGAGCACCAGTTTGTCGCCGTCGACGTCTGGCCGCGTCAGTGCATAGTCGACGGCGGGGCTCACGACCTTTTCCCAGTCTGGGCGGAAGGGAAGGTTCTGCTCGCGCATCGGTGCGCCCTGACCTGGTCCATCAAAGGTCAGACAGTTATAGCCGCGCAAGACGGCAGGTGCGCCGCCATAGTAGAAAAGCTCCTCGACGCTTGAGTCAAAGCCGCCGTGGAAGATGATCGTCGGGCGTGGCGTGTCCGACGTATCGGGCTTGTAGAAGTAGCCCGGCAGGGTCGTCTCCTCGTAAGGAATCGATACGGGCTCCCACGTCGGTCCAGTTAAAGCGGCGCCCATGGTATAGGCCTTTTGAGATGCTTGTGAAGCGGAGAGGATGCGAGGGTCAAGCGGATCGCCGTGGAGGTAAAACTCCGCCATGCGAAAGTAGGTCGAGGCGCGCAGGAATCCACCGCGGGCGCTCACCCGGTGCCCGGCGTCAAGGTCGGCTTCTGCGCGCGCAAGTACACGCTTTGCGCGCTGATCCCACCCGGCGAACCAGCTCTCGAAATCGCCCTCTGCGATCTGACCCGCGGTCGCAATCATTTCGCCGAGATCGGCGCCGCCATAGTACATAAAGCCGAGGTTCCGCACGAATTCAAAGGCAAAGTGATCGTCCTTGAATGCGACCTTCATGGTTTTTTCTTCCCAATTTGCTGGATATGACCCGCAGAGCGCAGCGCGCGTGCGCAGCTGCGACGCCAGTTACTTCGAGCGCGATCTACGCCCTGCCGTGCAGATGTGCGGCGGCCGCCCGGTGTCGGCGATTAGACGCTGGTGATCACGCGATACCAAAAAGAAGTACAAATGCGACGTGCATAAGACCGCAAGTCGTCTGTCACTACTTTAGGTACAGCTTCTCATTTCTGCACGATGCAACCGTGCATGGCAGGTATGCGAGAATGCATAGCTTGCTGGATCCAGTAACCAGAGCTGCCATCGAGTACGATGGAGCCCGTTTGCGGAGTGGGTGATGGCCAAGCGTGATGTGAGCGCCGGACGTTCGCTTCAGTGGTCGCTGTTACGAGCATTCCTGGCCGTGGTGGAGACCGGGTCGCTTTCGGCCGCGTCTCACCGCGTTTCGGCCACACAACCGACGCTCAGCAGACAGATTCGCGAACTCGAATCGATATTGGGCACGCCGCTGTTTGTTCGCGGAGCACGTGGACTCGATCCGACCGAGGCTGCGCTTCGCCTCGTCGACGATGCCCGCGCAATGGCCGCCGCCGCCGATGCGATCACACTTAAGGCTTTAGGGCAATCGACCACGCTGTCGGGCACTGTGCGGCTCACGAGTTCCGTAATGGTCGCGAACATGTGGTTGCCGCGTATCCTCGCAGAGCTCAGGATTGCGGAGCCGGACATCCAGATCGAGCTAATTCCCTCAGACCTCAATCAGAACCTGCTACGGCGCGACGCGGACATCGCTATCCGCATGGCTGATCCGACCCAGGACGCGCTGATTGCCCGCAAGCTCGGGGAGGCACCGGTCGGCCTGTATGGCGCGCAAAGCTACATTGCGCGGCGTGGGCGCCCGACCACGATGAACGAACTGATCACGCACGACGTGATCGGATTCGACCGCAGCGAGGTCATCCTCAAGCTCTATGCGGCCGCGGGCCATTCGGTCGCCCGCGAAGCGTTCCCGATTCGATGCGATGATCAGATGGTCGGTTGGGGCTTACTCATGGCGGGTGCGGGTCTGGGTTTCGCGCAAGTCATGCTGGGAGAGCGGGAGGAGACGCTGGAGAGGCTGGACTTCGATCTCGTACCCCCCATGCCGGTCTGGCTGGTTATGCATGAAGAAGTGCGCAGCAGTGCCCGCATTCGACGGGTCGCGGATTTTCTCGCCGCATCGTTGAAGCGGCTCTTGTGAAGGCAGTAGCGGATTGCCTACTTTCGTCGATCGCGTCGCCAATTGTGCTGCAGCGGGACCATTCTCCGTGTGCCTCGGAGTAGGCTGTCGACTTTGGGGTAGTCGTGCTTTTTGTGCAAAATCTGGCGGTAGCATCGCGCAGAGCCGCGTGAGCAAGGCGCTGCGTGTCGACAATCGCCGAGAAAATTATGATTTCCCAAGTCGTTGATAAGAAGGGGTTTTAGGATCAAAGCGCGAGATTTTGCACAGAAAGGACGATCGCCCCAACCCGCGTCACGAAGATAGATGCAACTAACCGGCTGCCGCCTATCTCTTATTCACCAGCTTCGCCATCAACCGCGTCTTCAGGCAATGCGGTCGACCGGACGCGGCCGAAGCAAAGGGCATGGTTGACGTGACCAGGGGAAGGTTGCACCGGCCGCGTCTGTCCGTTAGGGTGACCGCTCGTCCCGCAATGCGCGGGATCCTCAAATGGAGAAAGCTTCTCACATGAACAGACAGGAACTCATTGACGCCATCGCCACCAGCGCGGGCGAAAGCAAGTCCAAAACGGGCGAAGCGATTGATGCCATCCTCGAGACCATGACGGCTGCCGTCACGCGCGGTGAGACGGTGCAGCTCGTGGGCTTCGGCTCGTTCTCCACGGGCGCGCGGGCGGAGCGTACGGGCCGCAATCCGTCGACGGGTGAAACCATCACGATCCCCGCAGCAAAAACAGTCAAGTTCACCGCGGGGAAGGCATTCAAGGACGCGGTCAATGGCGCGTAAGACGTCGCCAACCAGCGCTAGTGTTGGGCGGTGCGCGTGCACGCGCGCCGTCAGGGCGACGGGAGCCGGGAACGGTGAAAGGCTGCGGTGTGTCCCGTTCGCGCGAAGGGCTGCTTTACGGACGGACGAAGTCGTCCAAGGTAAGTTCAAGCCTCGTCGCTGGATGCGCGAGCAACCTTCGTTCGGCGATGGCGCGGATGCGGCGATAGCCGTCCTTGAACCGTTTCAGGATCCGCGCATCGCCCGCGCGTGGCTCCAGCCAGAAGCAGGCTTCGAGCGCGGCGAGGGTGATCACGCACTCGACGGTGATGCCCCGGTGCACAACAGAAAAGGCCACGCCGCGACGGTTCGCGAGGATCTGCGGTTCGAGTTCGATGGTTTCCATGGTCTGACGTGGCTGCGTTCTGACAGGTCTTGGGGGAGGGGCCGGGACTGGCTGATGCACGATTGATACCCGGCTGCCATGCTGCAGCCGTGTCCTCCCTCCATGCCGGGCGACGGCGCGCCAGCGCTCACTTTACCAGTCGATGCGATGCTGTTCGTCGGTGTCCCGATGACGGCGATCGTCGTCGACTGCAGGTAAATGCTGGTCGTCGTCAGTGAGGCATGCCCGAAGTTGTCTCGTTCGCGCCGCAGATCGACCTGCCGGTCAGCCATATGCGAGCCGGCGCTGTGCCGCCGCCAGTGGGCCGAGGCTTGCTCGAGGAGTTGCACCCAAGCGGCCGGTTTGTCGGCAAACCGCGCGAGGCACGCGTCGAGAGCGTTGTTGACGGCGATTTGCGCGACGCCGCTCGGCCCGTGCTTCGTCGTCCGGATACCTGCGCCGACGTGACTATCGGCTGATGCCGCGGAAGCGGCTGCACCAGGCGACCATGGCGTGAAATTCAACTGCCGGCAGCTTTTCCTTCAACCGTTCGATACGCGCGAAATGGCCCGCGACGACTGCCAGTCGCGTCAACGCTGCGATTCTCACCTCCCAGCGGTACTGGAACGGGCAGATCGCTCTTGTCAGCGAGCGCGTCTCAACGTTTGCCCGGTAGCCGCGCATTAACCAGTGGATTGAAGCCCGGGGAGGGCTTCGATGTGCGTCTGTTCGCGGATGGTGTGTGTTTGCGCTTCGGACCGCGCGCAGCGCCAAGCCGATCGATCAGGGCTGCGTCTTCTCCGGATGGTTCATCGTGGTCGTGTCCGGCGTCCTGATTGTTCGTCGGCATGGGGGCGTCGGAGGGGGCATGGCGGACAGCTTCGCCCGTCCTCAAATGCGCGATGATCCGCGCGAATTCACTCGCCGCATGTTCCGGCGCATCTCCAGGCATGGGCGTCGTCATAACGATGTCGTGCATCGTACGACCGTCGACGGCCCGGATCTCGACGTCGGTGTCCCACTGCATCTTCGCGCCGATAAACGCTTCCAGCACACACTGCAGGACCGCCGGCGATAACACGCCGCCATCGTACAGCGTCACCACCGCCCGTTCAGCGACGCGAAATAGCGACGAGTTGCCGCGCACGGCCATTACCGGAAGCGCGTCCGCTCATCGCCTCCGGAAAAGCGGCGGGCGTTTTCCTTTTCACCGGGCGTAGATCGAAGGAAAAGTGTCACTGGTCCGTTGCCTTCATTGTCCAGCGCGACGGGACGACGCGTCGGGCGTGTTGACACATTTCTTCGCAGTCCGATGCGAAGGCATTGTGTCAATTCGCATAAGTCCGAATGAAAATTGTCACCTGGCATCCTAAACTTCGAATCCCGTCCCTAAGGCACTGATCTTATGGGAAATTCTCTGCCAATTCTTCAGCCGATTGTGCTTGCCCGTCCCCGCGGCGCGCATCGTTTCGAGGCGTACAGCCTGAAGCTGACAAGACGGGTAACGCTCTATCGACATGTCGCGCTCCAGCAATGGGTGCTTCTCGAGGCGAGTCCGTCGGTAGAGGCGTTTTGCGAAAGACCGGGGTTTGTCATGATCGACAGACAGAAACTCCTCGCAGACTTCTGGGTCCGTTATGCCGACCGGCAGGAGTTAGTTATCCTCAATGATGTGATGACCGAGGATGACGCAATGTCAAAGCGGGCGGCGTTCTCGATATGAGGGAGGTGTCCATCCGGCAAGCCGAGCCGGCCGAGCTGATGGCCTCGCGTGCGTGGATCGACAACTGGCGCAGCATGCTTCCGTGCCTGGTTGCCAACCGAAGATTCCTTTCGGGCTCCCTGTGCGAATCGATCTTGAGGCTGCTTAGTCGGCCCCAGCGGCTGGCCGACATCGAGCGGCAACTCTCGACGGGGGACCCCGTGCTGGTGCGTGCGAGTCTGTTCAATCTGTTGCGCGAGGGAAGGGTTAGCGCGCTGGAGCTCCATACCCGGCCGCTGTCGCTGTTCACGACGTTTGTCGTCTCGGAGGCAATATCATGAGCCGCCGTCGAGCGCAGCTTCAGGCAATCGATGTGAGCACGTGGCCTACGGTTGCTTACACGCAGTTTGAGAAGTCGGCGCGGCACATGTTCGAGAAGCGCGTACAGGCGGTGATGGCGTATGTGCAAGGCGAACCCGTCAAACAGATTGAGCGCTCGACAGGAATTGACCGTCGCCAGTTGTACCGCTGGCTCGAACGTGCCGGGTCGATGCATCCGGACGGGCGCCCCTTCGGCTTCCGTGCGCTTGTCCGCTATGCGCGCTCTGCAGACTACGTTCGCACGCGGGCCGTTCCCGACGACATTGAGCCCGGCGGTGCAGCGGGTGCGCTCTCGCAGCTTCTGGAACGCCGGCCTTTGTTGTCGGACTGGCTACACCAGCAGATCAGGCAACGCAAGGTGTGGCTCGAAGAGGTGAATTCGGACGGGATCTTGCGAACGCGACTTCGCGGTCTGGCGGCGCTGCATGATAACTTCCTGCGCCAATGTCGGGCGGTCGGGCTCGGCGCAACAGATTATCCGTTCAACACGTGTGAACATGGGATCCGCTCGCTTTCGCGGCACCTGAAGGACGAACTGTTGCGCAGCTTTGGCAACGCGGCGCGGGCCGCGGGCGCTTCGCACCTGAAGGGCTTGCCACTCCGGGACCATGATGCACGGGCGCTCGCGGTGACACGCCCCTATCAGGCGGTCGAATTTGACGGTCACCGCCTCGACATCCGGCTCAAACTGGTCGTGCGTGATCCGCTTGGCTTTGTGCACGAATTCGAGATGGAGCGCGTCTGGCTGCTGGTCATTATCGACGTATGTACGCGCGCGGTCCTCGGCTTTCACCTTGTCCTCGCCAGCGAATATAGCCGCTACGACGTGATCAGGACGATCGAGAACGCCCGGGAACCCCATCGCGCACGCACGTTTTCGATTCCGGGGCTCGCGTACGGTCCGGATGACGGATTTCCGTCGCAGCGGCTTCCCGAACTGGCCTACGCGACGTGGGAGTGCATCCGCCTGGACAACGCAAGGGCGAACCTGGCCAACGAGACGTTGAGCGCGCTATGCAAGTTCGTCGGCTGCCTTGCCGATGCGGGGCAGAAATACAGCCCGGATGAACGGCCATATGTCGAGCGGTTCTTCGGGACAATTGCGAGCCGGCTCTCGGCGCGCCTGCCTGGTTACACAGGTTCGAATCCATGGGACCTGCGGCGAGCGCTGGCAAGTCCCAAGGGTAACCTGCGCCTCGATGTGTCGATAGACGAACTCGAAGACCTGATCGAATACGCCATTGCGAACTACAACGGGACGCCACACAGCGGTCTGCAAAACGTCACTCCGCTTGAAGCGATGGAGTACTTCGTACGGGGCAAGCAGACGCTGGTGACGTGGCTCGCGCATTACCATCGGCGCTCGTTGTGCCTGATGCAGTCCTCCCGGCGGTGTCGGGTTTGTGGCTACCTGGACCAGGGCGTGCGCCCGCATATCAACCTGTACACCGCACGCTACACGAATAGCGTGCTGGCAAGGAGCACGCATCTGATCGGCAAGGAAGTCCTCGTCTATATGAACGCAAGCGATCTGCGTAGCGTGCGGGCATTCCGTAAGCGGCTCGCGTAGGCCGTTCTCGACGTTACGCGCGTAAGTGAGGCATGGT